>JAUWQG010000043.1 GCA_030611185.1 Nitrososphaerota archaeon | reverse complement strand
GTCAGAAGCAAAAGAGATTGCATCATTAGATTTGGAACGTGGTGATTATTATAGTGGATATTTCTCTCAAACCCCAAGAATGGTTACAAACAAGGGGTGTCTTGAAATTAAAAATACAAACATTGACGTAGTTCAAATTATTCAAAAGGGATAGAGATGCAAGATCCAAATCCACTCCCATGGGGCGCAGAAGATAGATTCCAAGCTCACTTTATTGTCCGAAAAGATATAGGAAAAGCTCTTGGACAGCATACTGCAAGAACAAAACTTACCACACAAGGACACTTTGGCACAAAAAAAATACTCAAAGTAGCATGGAATGGTAATGGCAGTTTGACAGAAAAACTCAATGATGATAATGAACTAAATGACATGATTGCAAAACAATCACTCAGAGATGCTGAAATGTATGTAGAGCCTACTGAAGGTGTAGTTAGAATCCGAAACAAGTGGAAAAACCATTTGGACTTTGGAATCTCTGAAGAATTATTCTGGATTTATGACCGCATTGCAGGTCACATAAAAAAAGTCTAGGCCTTCCACCAATCAAGTGCTATAAAGTCATCGTTGTCTTTACCCGTTGGTATAGCATAGATGTATTGCTTTCTAACTGTAGTGGCAAGGCGTCCTGCCACAACAATTGCAGTAGATGACATAGAATCGCTTCTGTTGTACACTTGAATTAAAAATGGTGCATGATCGATTCCTGGTCCCTTTTCATATACTGCAAAGTCGCATCCAAACTTTATTCCGGGATTTATGATGTATCCTTTATCTCGAAAATTTTTGTAGACTAGATATTTTTTATCAAATTCATGAACTTCTTTTTTGCAAATCTCTATCATTGCCTCTGTTGTAATTTTTTTCTTGTCCTTGTAAATTGAAATTTTTTTGCACTCTAACAAATACAACCCTTCAATTAAATCCAAAATTAATGGCACATCAATTTCATCAAACTTTGGTTTTGGAATTCCAATTGGTTTCCCATAGTATCCGCTGCTGAAAAGCTTGCGTGAATCCTCGATGTTCCAAACAATCAACCTATTCTCTATAAGATCACACTTCATCAAATCTAAAAAATAAACTACGTATATGAATTATAGATTTTATAAAAATAATAAAAATATGAAAAAAAGATTGTATTATAGGCTTAGTGCTAGCAGTATGAATGAATCCGATACTTTCTGACACTTGTCTGCCATCTCTTCGATTCCTTCAATTACGTCTTTCATTAGCAAAAGTTCTTTGGTGTTTGAAACTTCGGCTAATAACTTCATTGTTGCTTGTCTGTATTTGAGGTCAATTTCTCTTTCAATAGTTTGTGTTTCTTGTGCTAGTTCGATTGCATTTGCAGTATTTGTGCTGAGACTTCTAATTATCTCATTTAGCTTGTAGACTTGGTCCACCACTAACTCGATTAGTTTTGTGATATCTTCGTCTAGTTTTGAGGTCTTTAGAGTTGATGCCTTTACGTTTGAGAGCTTGAATGAAATCCCTGTGATATAACCTGCAATCTCATCCATAGTATAGGCAGTGTTTAGAAGATTCTCTCTGTTCATAATCAGGCCTCCTACATCAGATACCTCTCGTGTAATCTTTCGTCTTAGATTTTCTACTTCTTCCTCGATAGTTGATATCTGAGTTAGAGTGTTTTTGATTCCTTTCTTGTCTTTTTTCATCATTAGCTCTGGTAGTGTTGCCAGTTCTCTTGATGCATTTAGGATTCTGTTAATCTCGTCTTGCAAAACTGCAATTGCCTTTCTCTTAGCTTGAACTTCAAGTTCTCCGCTATACATAACAAATTCCTACCACTGCCTAGGTAATTTAAATCCTCGATGATTTTAGGGGTATTTCATGCGTATATCACATCAAACTTTTATCATGTGCTATTTTTTTCTGGCCCTTGTATAGGGCTACAACTTCTTGGTTAGTTGATGCATCTTCTGCAAATTTCTCTACCCTGATTTTTCCAGTAAACTTTGGGAATCGTAATGCTAGTCCTGCATCTTTTCTGATTTCATCTTTTGCTGCTTTGTGGATGGGGCTCAGAGTAATCTCAGATGCCACCACCTCAATTACGAGTTCTGGCTCAAACCAAACATCAGCTTCCATCTCGCTGTTTATTCTTGGGTTTTTCTTTATTGTTACCTTATCTGATAATATCTGATAAAGTTGGTCCAGGTACTCATCTGTAAATCCAGTACCGACCTTGCAAATGCTGGTAAAAGTATCTGTATCCTCATCATATGATGCTAAAAGTAGTGTTCCATACAGTCCTGTTCTTCTTCCTTTACCAAAGAATGCGCCAATTACTACCAAGTCTAAACTATCTCCAAGCTCGTTTCTGTATTCTCGCTTTAGCTTGAGCCAAAAGCTTCCTCTTGATCCTGCTTGATATGGTTTATCCAGCATCTTGAGCATCAATCCTTCGCATCCAGAGTTTATGCTGTTCTCAAGAAAGTCTTCAATCTCGTTTTCAGTCTTTACTATGCTCATTGGAATATTTTTTGCAAAATTATTTTCTTTGACAATTTTTTCCAAGAGTTTCCTCCTCTCATTGTATTCCAACTCTAAACAACTTTTACCATTGTAATACAAAACATCAAAAAAATTAACAGTGATTGGATATTGTGTTACTGCCTTTTCTATTTTGTATTTTCTTCTTCTATGCATTAACTCTTGAAATGGCAAAAATTCCCCAGTGTTTTCATTTATTGCAACAGCTTCTGCCTCTAATATCACTTGATCTGCGACAAGTGATTTTGGAATTTTTTCTATAATGTCAGGATAGTATTCAGAAATATTCTCCAAGCTTCTTGAAAACAATACAACTTTTTCACCTTCCACATGTAGTTGCACACGTTCTCCATCTAGCTTGTATTCTGCGGCAAACTCTATTCCCATTTTCTCAATTGATTCCTCTTCGCTCTTTACACGGTCTGCTAGCATTGGTCTGATGGGATTGAATAAGGTAATTTCAAACTCTTCTACTCCCTTGAGTGCTTTGCTTGCAATTACCTCTGCCACTTTTCCCAAATCACTTGATACGTTGTATGCATGCTCCAAGGCTTTTCTATTTTCTTTACTTCCAGTGTATGCAATTGCCAATGCATCCATTACGGTGTTTTCTGCAACTCCTAGACGTAAAGTCCCAAGTAAAATTTTAAGAATGAAACTTGCCTCAAGTGGTGTTGCATCATTTAGAAGACTAGAGATGTATTTCATCTTCATGTCTTGCGAGCGCGCACCTTCAAGTCTAGCAATCTTGAATAGAGTTTCATAGACTCGCTCTACTGTAATATTCTCTACGAGAAATGTCGTCTGTGTTTTTTGTTCCAGTATTATGGTGGCCGCCTGACCTAAGTCGCCTGTTTTTCTGTATTCTTCTTCAATCTTTTTTGTTGTGAGGCCAGATGACTTTGAAATTGCCCTTGTTGCAAGTTTTTCTGCAACCCCTAACTCAATTCCCTCAAAGTCTGGTCGAAGTTTTCCTTGCAATAGATAAACAATTTTTGAAATCACATCTTGTGGAGTGGTTTCAAATAATTCCACCAAATGCTGAGTCAATTCTAATCTTTTTGTAGTTGATTCCATTTTGTTTAGCGAATCAGCTAAGATGGAAAACTTCACTCTAGGTTGTACTATGATCCGGCATAAAAGTTTGAATCTAAATTATAAAAGTCCTGGACCTACAGAATGACTAGGTGGTGCGCCTTCATAATGAATCAACACAAAGATTTGTGATTTTTCATTGTTGTTTAGATGACTGGTTATTTTGATATCAATTACCTTGAAGTCTTTGATGAAATTATTAATTGATTTTTCAACAACATGCTCAACACCGCTGAAGATCTTTACTGGCACAAGTATTGCTTAATTTTGATATAATTATTTGTTTTCTGATCTAAATGTATTTGAAAATGGTTGGTTTTTCTTGTTTTTTCTGTTTTGATACTAGTGCAAAGTTGTAAAGAGGGTAGGTTTCCTTGTATTGTTTCATAAAACTCCATGCAACATCATGGGTCTTAAACTGGGTACGAATTCCATCTATTTTGCTTTCTTTACCAAATACATCAAAGACTATCACATCGTATTTTTTTGGTCGATTATGGGGTCTTGCCCTTACCAGCCATGCAATTGCAAACAAAAAGACTGATCCCAAAATAACAACTTCCCCGGCATTTCTAAAAAAAGTTATCATTACATTTGGAATAGTTTGACTGAATAATTCTACTACGATATTTGAAAATGCAATCACTGCTATTGCTGTAAATGTGTAAGTTTTCCAATCAAAAATCTTCAAAATTTTTTGCATTAGATGCTTTAGATTACTCTCTTTTTTCTTTTAACTATTTCTCAAAAATCATCCAACCCAGAAATTGATTTTTTTTAATCCGGGTCTTCGTAATTTCCTTTCCTTGCCCCACTTACGTCATTACCTTCAAGTGGTTTCATTTTGGTTTCAAGTACCTTCATTCTATCCTTGTATCCTTCAGCATACTCTAATTCTGATGGAACTAAAGTTGCCGGATGAACAAATCCCTGGCTTCTCATAGCAAGTGCTTTCTTTGTTGCAATTTCTCTTATATAATCCCAGTCTGGAGTTGAGAATCCATCAAACGGTCCTACAAACTTGCCGTTGTGCATACTAAAAACAAGTGCTTGCACGATTGGAATGCAGAAATTAATTGAAGCTGGTGAATTTAGTTTAACTGGCATTAATGGCATGTTGTGACTCCCACGTGTGTTTCCAGCAACATAATGAGGATTGTTAAAAACACTACCGACTTCTTCAGTTGCTGGAAAATTCTTTTGTGTTCTTACAACACAAATCGGATCGTCTTTTCCAACATATGTTCCTGCAATGTTGTGCAGTCTATCAGTTGATGATGCAACTATTGGTTCTCCATCTTTTGTAGTTACAGTGGATACTACATATCTTCCAGGATACATTAATGCAGCTTCAATTGATGGTTTATCTTCCCATAATGATAATTCTGCAATTTGTGCTTTTTCTACATCCATAATGTTGATGTTAACACCACGTGCAAGTGATTTGTTTATAATTAGTCCTGTGTTGCTTAGTGCATCTACAAACATTCTATAAAATGGATAGTTAAATGCTCCCGGTTCTGTCTTATCTGCTGCAAATACTGTAAATGCTTCGTTTGGTCTTTCTTCAAACTCCATCTCGGCTACTCCTGGACCCATTCCTTTTATGTTGCCTGAAAATGAATCCTTTAAGAGATCTTGACCTGCCCCATACAGCCCTTCTTCTTGTGCAACTTTAGTTCCAGCCATAAATGCATCCCATGCCATTTTGTGAATTTCATTATTATCAACACCTCGAGTATGTGACATTACAATGTGAACATCATCTCCACAATAGCCAATATAGTGGTCAATCAGTAAATCTGCAGAAGCCTCGACGGTTTTTTTTACTGCGTCAATTAGTCCGTCACTTGGTCTAGTGTGACCGCCAATTCCTCCGACATCTGCTTTGATTACTGATACTGTAATTTTCATAATTGTTGTCAAGGACACCTCGATTTATGTGTAGTTTCTAAAATTTTATGATCCATAAAATATTCAAGAAACATTGATTTTTTTTCAAAAATTCATAACAGTAATAAATCCCCTTGAATACGAACTTGACATGGCAACCAAACCACACCTGAACATGATTGTTACAGGACATATTGATAATGGAAAATCAACAACTATGGGCCATTTCTTGATGGATCTTGGAGTTGTAGATGAGAGAACTATTGCCTCACATGCAGCCGAATCCGAAAAGACCGGAAAAGGTGATACTTTCAAGTACGCATGGGTTATGGATAACATTAAAGATGAAAGAGAAAGAGGTATCACAATCGATCTTGCTTTCCAAAAATTTGAATCAGCCAAGTATTTCTTCACATTAATTGACGCACCAGGTCACAGAGACTTTATCAAAAACATGATTACAGGAGCATCTGAGGCAGATGCAGCAATCTTGGTACTTTCTGCAAAAGAAGGTGAAACCGACACTGCAATTGCTGCAGGTGGTCAAGCAAGAGAGCACGCATTTTTGCTAAAAACCTTGGGTGTAGGCCAACTAATTGTTGCCATTAACAAGATGGATGCTAATGACTATTCTGAAGCAGCATTTGAAGCAGCCAAAGCAAAAGGTGAAAAATTAGTACAATCTGTCGGTTATAAATTAGATAAAGTTCCATTTATTCCAGTTTCTGGATGGAAAGGCGACAATCTAGTTAAAAGATCAGAAAATATGGCATGGTACAAAGGAAAAACACTACTTGAGGCATTTGATGACTTTACAGTATCTGAAAAACCAATTGGTAAACCACTCCGTGTACCAATTCAAGATGTTTATACAATCACCGGTGTAGGAACTGTACCTGTAGGTAGAGTTGAAACTGGAGTAATGAAAGCGGGACAAAAAATAATTGTAATGCCATCAGGCGCTCAAGGTGAAATCAAATCTATTGAGACTCACCATACAGAAATGCCTACTGCAGAAGCTGGTGATAATATTGGTTTCAACCTTAGAGGTATTGAAAAGAAAGATATCAAAAGAGGCGATGTACTTGGAACTCCTGATGCCCCACCAAATGTTGCAAAGGAATTCAAAGCACAAATTATAGTAATTCACCATCCAACAGCAATTGCACCTGGATATACACCAGTAATGCACTGTCACACTGCTCAAGTAGCAGCAACAGTTACTGAGTTTCTTCAAAAAATAAACCCAGCAACTGGGGCAGTAGATGAAGAGAATCCCAAATTCCTCAAAGTTGGTGATTCTGCAATTGTAAAAATTAGACCAGTAAGACCAACTCCTATTGAAACATTCCAAGAATTCCCTGAGATGGGTCGATTTGCACTACGAGATATGGGTGCAACTATCGCAGCAGGAATCGTCAAGGAAATTACTGAAAAATACACTCCATAGAGTTGTGTTGAATGACTCAAGCTGCCCGTGTTAAACTCACCTCTACGAGTCTACCCAAATTAGATGGCGTATGTAATGAGATAATGGGTATTGGAAAAAAAACTGGTGTTAAAGTTAAAGGTCCAACTCCACTTCCTGTAAAGAGATTACACATTGCAACAAGAAAATCACCCTATGGAAGCGGTACTGAAACTTACGAAAAATGGGAGATGAGAATGCACAGAAGAATAATCAACATAAATGCTGATGATAAAGCAATCCGACAACTAATGAGACTTAAAATCCCTGATGATGTCTATATTGAATTGTCTTTAACCTGATTTGGTATTACCTTAAATTATAGAAATTTTGATGATAAACATGGTTGATGAAAATATTGAAGAAGTAGAAGAGACAGAAGAGATTCCTGAAGAGACCTTTGATGTAGTTTATTCTTGTTTAAGGTGTGATACACATGTCTCAAATACTGAACTATCTAGATTACCTGAGATCAAATGTATTTGTGGATTTAGAGTATTTACAAAGGTAAGACCACCTGTAGTAAAAACTGTAAAGGC
>JAUWQG010000032.1 GCA_030611185.1 Nitrososphaerota archaeon | reverse complement strand
TAGTTGAAGCAACGCCATTCTCAAACCAATAATTTTATTTCCTGCTGTTCTTTTCCAACCAATTCTTGTAACACAATACCAACCAATAATGGTAGAAAAAAATATCCAAGTTGAAACTCTTGCAAAATTTTCAAATGGAATAACTGTATTGTGTATTGCTTCACCCATCACGTATTTTCCACTTTCCATCCACTCAACCATGGTAACATACACGCCAAAAACAAGGGTGGATACCATAATGAACCCACAAACATAAAAGATGTACAAAAAAACTTTGTAAGCAGCATCTGACTCTTCAAGATGATTTGGCTTCATTATGTCGTTTGCCAATTTTTGAAATATAAAAATTCATAGCTATTCAAGGAGATTTATAGACTAGTCAGGCAATAAAGTATATTGAAAATCCATCTATGTGGTTTTTATGAATAAATTGGGCAATATTGTTGGTGAATTGTGTAAGGCAATATTGCCAATTCCTGAAGAATCATACCAAGGAAACCATGATTGTACTATTGCTGTTTGCACACTTTCAAGCCTAGATCTTCTAAAAAAAATTTCAAATTCTGATATTCTACAACATGTTTCCATCGTAGGAAGGTTACTATCTGAAAATAAAGGAATAGACGAAATAATCCTACATGTAAATAAAAATAAAAAAATTAAAACAATAATTGTTTGCGGTAAAGAGGTTTGGGGACAGAAAGCAGGACATTCTTTGTTTGAATTACACAATAACGGCATTGATAACACCGGAAGAATAATAGGCTCAACAAGTCCTGATCCATATCTTACAGTTTCTCAATCACAAATTAATTATTTTAGAAATGAAATTAATCTTGTTAATATGACTAATGAAACAAATTTTAATAAAATTAAACAACAAATAATCTAATAGCCGGTTCTTTGCCTTTCTCTATTAATTTCATTTTTTTTCTTATATTCTTCTACAATATCATTTGGAGTTAAATTAAGTTCCAAAGAGGCTTGCACAACAAAATGCCAAATATCAATTAATTCTTCACGAGCATCTGCTTCATTAAATGGAATTGGAGTTTTCCACCATTTCCAATTTGTAGTTCTTTGTAATTCTACAGCTTCGTGCATGATTGCAGTACATAAAGCAGAAACTCTATTTTCCGAATCTTTTGGATATCTATCCAAATTCATCATTTCTGACAAACCCTTCTGTAATTTGAATATGGCCTCTAAGCGATCCTCATTTTTTTTGGATGTTTCTTGAGACAACAGATGTTTTTTTAACACAAATTATTTAAATTAAATCTTTTTAGAACCGAATCATTTTTTCATATAATTTCATTCGTTTTGTAATATCTGATTTTTTTAATTGAAGTAAACCTCCTAAACCATATTCTTCTACTGCAAAAGATCCTAAAACATTTCCATAAATGACAGCCTTTTTTATATCTGAAAGACTTGTGGATTTTTTGCTAGCTAAATAACCAATCATGGCTCCAGCAAATGAGTCTCCTGCTCCTGTAGGATCAACAACATCTTCTAAAGAGAATCCAGCTGAAGGGAATATCACATCATCAAAAAACATCAAAGATCCATGTTCCCCTTTTTTAATAATTACATATTTTGCTCCCCAACTCATGATTTTTTTAGCACATTTTATCAGATTGAATTCTTTGGTTAGGAGTTTGGCCTCTTCGTCATTTATTACCACAGCATCTACTGCTTTTATCATCTTAATCACCGATTCGCGTTTTGTAGAAATCCAGAAATCTATAGTATCACACATTGAAAATTTAACTTTATCAAATTCTTTTATGAGATTTGTATTTTGATCCGGATCATTATTTGCTAGATACACAAATTGAGATTTTTTGTACTCTTCTGGTACACTTGGTTTAAAATCTTCTAACACATTAAGTTCTGTTTTCAAAGTTTCTCTAGTACTTAGAGTATTATCAAATCTTCCATCATAACGAAATGTTTTACCCTCCTTGACAGTAAATCCCTTCAAGTCTAGATGTTTTGATAAAATTTTTTGATACTTTTTTGGAAAATCTTTTCCTACAACTGCAATTAAACCCGTATTAACAAAATTGCTTGCAGATATAGCAGCAAATGTAGCTGCGCCTCCTAATACATTTTTTAAAACTTTTTTTGGTGTCCTTATAGTGTCTAATGCAGTAGATCCAAAAACAGTTAGCATTTTATAAAAAATTAATCTTGATGTATAAATTCTCTTGCTTGTTCTTCAGTCGGATAGAATACAAAAGGAACATCTATAGTTGAAAATAAGACATCATATTTTGTTATTCCACTTATTTTTACTATGGGAACTTCCTGTGATTCTAAATTAGGTTCTGTTTGAAAGGTACCGCTAGCTGAACTACTGCCTAATGCTGGTAAAGTGAATGGCTCTAATTTCCCTTCCCCAACTGTCTTACCATCTACTATTACAAAAAAATCAGTCTCCCCTGCTGCCAATATTAACAAGGAAGGATTTTCAAATTCTAATTCCACATTATATGACGAACCTCGATTAGTTTTTTCAATAAGATCGCTCTCTGTAATTATTACCCCTATCTGAGATGCTGAAGCGTATTGTGAATATCCAAAAATGCCCATGCCTATAACAAAGACAATGATTGCAGCCTTTCTTGATTTATTCATGCGTAATATTTGAAAAATTCCTTTTTAATCTAAAAGAGAAAAAATCCCAATAACATGTGTAAATTTTTTGATCTAGTCTTTAAGCTCATTAGAGCTAACAGAATAAATTAAAACTCCTTAATTTAGGAACAGATGGCAAAAATTAAACTGAAATTTGGGGAAAATGAAATTGAAGTAGATTCTAGAGACTTTTATGTTGATAATCAAACTTTGGGAGAAGTAATTGAAAATTTAGCCAAACTAATGGAAGAAAATCAAACTAAGCCTATTTACGAGAATCCACCAAGCAATCCAATTATCAATGAATCAAATTTTGATAGTTTGAACTCTTTGGAAGATGTTGAAATATTTGAACCTGAGTTTAACGAACCAAAATCAATACAGTCATCTGAAATTAAAGACAAATTACAGATTTTAGAAAAAAATGCTTTCTTTAATGTTCCAAGAACAGTTACTGATACTATACAACAATTACGCGAATATGGATGGGTTGCAAGTCCTCTAGATGTTTCAAAAGCTCTTGTAAATATGGCTTCAAACAAAGAGATTTGCAAAAATTCTACAGAAAATAGAACACATTACTTTGTAGAAGAAGCAATTTTTAACTAATTAGAATTAAATTTACACTTTTTACAGGAATCAAAAATTTCTCCTTCAAGATGGTCAAAGTGAGCATTACAATTTTTACAAGTATGATGCATGTCAAAATATCCATCTTCTTCAGTTTTTCCTACTTGATTTGATTCAAGGTCTGTTTTTCCACATTTGATACAATGACATCCACACTCAATTTTCATAATACTTCATATTCTATAATCTATGTATAGTTCTTCTCCGTATAGTAATTATTGGAAAAAAAAAGAGAAATCCCTCTGGAAATAGATGATCATTTTAAACTATTTGGAAAAGAACCATGGGAAGTAGAGTATGGGGAAAAATGCCCAGTGTGTAATATTAGAATAGATGAATATGGTTTTTGTTCTTGTGGTTCAAGTGGAGATTAAGTCATTTTTTTCTTTTAAAGAAAAATATACCAACAATAGCTATTCCAATAATCACAATACCTACAACAACATATTCTACTGAAAACTCATATTCTGAAGATGTGACAATTTCTGGCACAACTGTACCTGTAATTGAAATCTCACCTGAATTCTGAGGTCTCATATTTAGCCAAACATGGGTTCCATTGGTAATATAATCCTGAAAATTTATTTTTTCTTCATTTAAAAATACTTGATACGGTTCCTCCAAAAAATTGATGGGAATAATAGTTGTAACAAAGGCATTTTCTCCTGTTACTTGAAAATTTATTCCTTTTAAAGCAGGATCAAAACTAAATTGATTTATTTCTGCCCAAGTTCTAACTTCAATCAAATACTCTTTATCTTGAATTTTTATATTTTCTAATAATTTTGGTTCATCTAAAGAATACTCTAAAATCATTTGGCAACCATGACATAAAATTCCTTTTTTTTCACCCAGATATGCAGGTTTAGAATCTACAAAAATAATGTCTACTTGTTGAGGAAACATGAAAGATACATTATCAAGATAAAGAAAATCCAAAGTCCAAACATTATCTATTAGACTTAATTTATCTCCAAGATCATATTCTATAATTACTTCTTTATTTGAGGGAAGGATCATTAAAGAATTATCATTACCAATTGTACCATATTGTAAGTCATTTCCTTCTTGATCTTTAACTGAAAGATTTGTTATTGTACCATCAATCAAACCTATTTGGCTAGGAATGTCTAGAACATTAACTACATGAATTACATGCATTTCCTCTGTTAAACTGATTGTTACTTGAATTGATTTCTGGTTTGAAATTTCATTTAAGGTCTGAGCGTTTGCTACAGGAATAATGATAATTATTGAAAAAACTATTAAAAAAATAACCGAGTAAAAATTCATCTATTCCACTGTTACATGAAGCATTTTTGCCTCTTCCAAAGGACAATCATTACCATCCTTTTGCAAATTCACAATTTTATCTGCAATATCCATTCCTTCAGTCACTTCCCCAAAGACAGTATACTGTCTATCCAAAAATGTACTATCAGCTGTTACGATAAAAAATTGTGAACCAGCACTATCTGGATCCTGTGATCTTGCCATAGAAACAATTCCACGCAAATGAGATCTTGAACTAAATTCAGCCTTCATAGAATAACCAGGGCCTCCCGTTCCCCAACTACCTTTATCTCCTCCTTTGGTGTTTGGATCCCCTCCTTGAATCATAAATCCTGGAATAACTCTGTGAAATAGAGTTCCATCATAGAATCCGTCCTTGGCTAATTTTTCAAAATTCCTAACTGACTCTGGAGCCAACTCAGGTAGTAATTTAAAGGAAATTTTTCCAAAATTTGTATCAATAATAATATTACTCAATAATGATTTTCTATCATATCACCTTAAGAGTCTTTTGTGTAGAAATCTTCAAAATTTTTTAAAGATGATTATTTTAAAATGAAATTTTTTCAAATGTTAATACGTAATTCGTTAAAAAAATTATAATTTTTAGTTGAGATAAAACTTACATAAACAAATTTGTATTATTCTAAATTGTAAAAAATATATTAAAAATAAATTAAATCTAAATTTACAAGTTATAGTGTTATATAGAACGAATAAAATAAAAATTCGTTGAATCGTACAAATCAGAGCACGATAATTAAAGAAGCAATTAATTCTTATTTAGACAAAGGAGTAACTGACAAACAAGACATCTATACCAAAGTAGTAGATGAACTTGGAGTTCCACGACCAACTGTTAGAAGAGTAGCAAGAGATCTTAGAACTGAATTATTACAAAAAATCCAGATCTTACAATCTGACATGCCTAAAACTACTCCTGAAGAAGACGAATAAATTCGGCTCCTTTTTCTTTTTAATTATTATCATTCGTTGATTTCTAGCATTACTGTTATAAGCGATGAAATTTTCTGACTAAATAATGGGCTATGTAGGAAACCATTTAGCTACTTTAGTAACAGGAGTTTTTGCAGCAATACTTACAGGTTTGTGGCCCATTTTCGTAGGCATTGCAGACATTCTAAATATCGTGTTTATTATTGCAGTCCCAGTAACTTGGTTCCTAACCATTGTCTGCTGGATTTCTCAAAGGAGTACTGACTATACACATCATGATGCATCTCATACCACACACGAAAAAAAAAAGCTTGAATAAATCTCAACAAGTTTCCCAAATTTATACAGCAGATGGAAAACGTGCAAGTCAAAGTGAAATTAAAGAAGCAAAAATAGAATTAACTGAAGATCTAAATTCTCTAAAAGAAAGTGTAAAAATAAAAGATGATGAGATTGAGAGATTAAATCAAGAAATTTCAAATCTACAAACTTTGGTCCAAATTGAATCTTTAAAGACTGAACTTGCAAATCTTAAGATGTTAGCATCAAAATCAAAAAAATAGTATTAATCTTTACAATGACAACAAACTATCCCATGATTTCCTTTACATCCAGGACAACTAACAGCTCCACCATAATGACACTTACATGAACATAATTCGGTTGGATCTTTTTTTACACTCATTGACATAATTTCTATTTCATAATGATATTTGACTCTTACATTTTTTAATTTCAAATGAAATGTGTTTTTTCTGTAGAAGAGAAAATTTACAAATGATACTTAGAAAAATTATTTGTAAATTTTAATTTTTATTACTTTTTCACTTTTATCTTAATGATTACATCTTTTTACGACCAAATTCAGTCATAAACAGAAATTATATGAATTAATTATAATTTAATAATTAGGAATTTTTTCTTTAAACGAGTTTTTCAACTAAAAACAAATTAAAATAAATTTCTTTTAATGAAAACAGTACTAATTTTTTATAAGATATTGTATCTTGAATCTAATTTTGAAGCTTAGTTGCCATCTCAAGTGTTCCATCCACCATCTCATTTAATCTCTCTTTTGCAGATTCATCAGATAAGACATTATTAGATATTGAATCTACGGTCAAAAATACTGCTTTAGGGTTAGTAATCACTCGAAAATATGATAATAGTTGAGTTATCAAAGTCTGGACGTCAATAAACCCGATATTACCTGCTGCCATTATGGCCATACCTGCAACTTTCCCTTCTGTTTTTTTATAATTAACATATTCAAACAAATTTTTTAATGCTGAACTAAAAAATGAATTATAAATTGGAGATCCAATTAACCATACATCTGCATCCATAATGTCTCTGGTTGCATTTTTTGTAGCTTCGTTGTACTCTTCTTCAGGACCTCTGTAACATTCAATTTGACCTTCAGAAAGATTAATGAATTTAACATCTGCATCTTTTGATTTGGTATATTCAAAAACATGTTTCATAATTAATTGAGTATTGGCATTTTTTCTAGGGCTAGCTGAAATTACTACGACTTTCATAACCTTCCAAAATTATCTTTATATTTAAACCGCAATAATTTTTTTAAATTTTAAAAACGGGCTGGGAGGGCTTCGATCCCTCGACCTGTAACTTAGGAGGCTACCACGCTATCCATGTTTCGCGTCTAATTGACTCTGCGCCACCAGCCCAGCAAAAAAAATACTTTTAATTATTTAAGCGTAATCAGGATTGGTTTTGATAATATTTTGTATGTTTTTCCAGCTTAAATTTTCTTTATCTTCCCATTTTTCAAAAAATATCACGTCCTTTAGACCAAGCCTTGGAAGCCATCCAGCAGTTTCCAAATCAGGCTTTGTTGCAAACTCATCCACATATCCCAAGCACAAATATGCAACGGGAATTACATGATTTGGCAAATTTAACACTTCTTTTAGAACATCATTTGAAAGGATACTTACCCAACCAAGGCCCACACCTTCTGTTCTTGCTGCAAGCCAAAGATTTTGAATAGCACAACATACACTATACAATCCAGCCTCTGGAATGCTTGATCGTCCAATTACAAAAGGGCCAAATTTTGATGGATCATAAGTTACACAAAGATTTACAGGAGATTCTAAAATTCCTTCGAGCTTAAATGAAAGGTATTTTGATCTTTTAGGATCTTCAATTAATTGCGAAGAACTTTCTTTTTCCTTCTCAAAGGATTCCTTGATTCTAGCTTTTGTTTGAGAATCTTTAATCAAGATGAAATTCCATGGTTGCGAGAAACCAACTGAAGGTGCATGATGTGCAGCATTTAGAATTTTAGATAAAATCTCATCTTCTATTAGTCTAGAGGTAAAGTGTGATCTAACATCACGTCTGGAATGAATTGCCTTATACAAGCCAGTTTTTTCCTCACTAGTGAATTCTTCAGCCATCTTTACTTTTCTTTCAACCTTCATTTGTTAAACGTTAATAATGTCAAAAGCTTGTCTTGTTTTTCATTGGGCCGGTAGTCTAGCTGGTTAGGATACCGCCTCGACACGGCGGTGATCGTGAGTTCGAATCTCACTCGGCCCACTTTTTTCAAGTAGAACTATCAAATTCCTTTTCAATTGTACTCCAAGCACTTTCTGCAACAATGACCCCTTCAGCTTTGAAACTACTGATATCCTCATCCAAAACTTTCTGATAGATTTCATCATTTATTTCTGATTTTTCAAGTTCAAATGTATTTTTCAACGGAATTTCTGCTCCGGAACTAAATATTGCTCTTCCAGGCATTGCAATATCTACAGTTGAATATTGTCCAGAACCCAATAATGTCCCATCTGCAAATAAATCATAACTAATCACTGAAACTGTAAATGTTGTATCACTAGGATTTTTTACTAGAAATGTAACTGCCAATTTTGCAGTACTAGCCACTTTGTTTACGCTAAAAACTTTCACATCTGTTATTTCAATTTCAACTTGCTCTATTTCTGGAGCATCTAGATTACCATACCAAAAAATTACCCCCATTAAACCTAACAGTCCTACAATTGCTGCATAGAGTAGCAGTTTACTTTGAAGAGCCAAATCAATGATAGCACATCTCTATCAACTAAAAAAGGTTGTCAAGATACAAATACATAATATTTGATTCAACTCATCAAATTCTATGCCAATAGAACAAGCAATTCTTACATGGATTCATCTTATTGCAGCTGCAATTTGGGTTGGGGGTTCTATTTTTATTGGAATTGTATTTTCACCTATACTAAAAACAATTACAACTACAGTAGAAGAAAGAATTCAAATTATGATTAAAGTTGGAAAAAGATTCAACAAAGTTGCAGTCCCAGCATTAATCATCCTAATGATTACTGGATTGTACAATTCTCATTTGCTCTTAAGTAAACCTGATTTGTTAATGGCAACAAGTTATGGAATATTTCTTACCATTAAGATTGTTTTAGTAATTGCATTAATCATTACATATGCAGTACATGTTAGAGTAATTCGAAAAGACGTTGAAGATCAAATTATGTCCAACCAAATGCCAATTCAACAAATTCAAAAATTAAGAAAGAAAATTATCATTTTAGGCGAGATCACAGTAGTGTTATCTGTCGCAATTCTTTTCTTTGCTGCATTACTTGATGCCGGAGTATGAAATACCTTCAATTCTTACTTCATAACCGTCCCTTAATCTTCCAATTCCATATTTGCAACCGGTGATTTTGGATACAACAAACAGGTTTGTTTCTAAATGCTTTGAAATTTTATCTACTTGAAATACCGTCATTCCATTTGCTAGACTTGCTGGTAAAACAAGCATATCGGCTAGACGTT
>JAUWQG010000156.1 GCA_030611185.1 Nitrososphaerota archaeon | reverse complement strand
TTGTACGTCAGGA
Organism: Nitrososphaerota archaeon; assembly: GCA_030611185.1. GTDB lineage: Archaea > Thermoproteota > Nitrososphaeria > Nitrososphaerales > Nitrosopumilaceae > Nitrosomaritimum. Next base: position 2,799 of record JAUWQG010000156.1, on the reverse strand, counting down.
AAATTATCTGCAGGAGTAGCAGTTGTCGTATTTTCAGTATCAATACGACCAATCAGTATTGGTAAAGACATTGAAACTGTAGATGTTAGTAAAATAGTACCAAAAAAAACTGCTACGAGTAATCCTTTTTTCTTCACAGTTGAAAAATTATAAACCCTCGTTATATCTCATTCCAAAAATAATCAAAAAATTAGAGTAATTTCAAGTCACCAGTGACTTTATCAATTAAATTTTCAGGAGCAGGTCCAATTGAGATGCAAGTTGTAGTTCCAGGTGCCAGTTGGGTATGACCTGCATCAGAGACCTCAGACCATGGAAGATTAAGATCAATTGCATGTCGTTTAATTTCTTGTAGTTCTTTAATTCCAGATACTTTGACTACCACCTTTTCTTGTCCACCCCACCATTCTTCGAACCATTCTGGATGTGATTTTCTCACATGTTCTGCACCTAGCACACATGCATGTCCTACTTGAGCTGCAATCTTGCCTTTGCCCATATCAAGATCGGTTCTTACAATGATTACCTGTTTTATCTCACCCATACAAATATGAAAAACAGGCATAATGAAAAACTTTTGAATTAAATAATTGACAAAGGGACAAAATCTATGTACGATGTTGTAGTGGCAGGAGGAAGCATTGCAGGTCTTTTATGTGCCAGAGAAATTGCTGAAAAAAATAATACAGTACTTGTAATTGAAGAAGACTATGAGATTGGGACTCCAGAGCATTGTGGAGGATTGGTTAGCACAAAAGGATTAGAGAAACTCGGAGTGATTCCATTCAGTAAAACTTTTGATCATTTAATTGAGTTTGCGACCATTAATGCCCCAAATGGAAGCAGTTTTTCTATTAATTCAAAAAAACAAAAAGTTGCAGAAATCAGTAGAAGAGAACTCGATAAACAAATTGCACATCAAGCCCAGAAAAATGGAGCCGTAATCAAGGTACGAACAAGCTTTCAAGAATTGACAAAAGATGGAGTAAGAACCAACGAAGGAGAGATTAAATGTAAAATTTTTGTCGACGCTAGAGGTGTATCAGCACTTGTTCAAAAAGACAGAGAAGGGATTTTATCATCTGCACAATATGAGATTTATGCTGATTGGATAAAAAAAGGAAGGGTTGAAGTATTTTTTGATCAAGAAAAATATCCAGGGTTTTTCGCATGGATAATACCATCGGGGGAAGGTAAAGGGAAAGTAGGTGTTGCAGGAAAAGGAATTAAAGTTTCAGAAGTCCTAGAAGAGTTTTTAGAAAAAAAAGGAAAATATTCCACTATCAGAAAAATTTTTGCGCCAATTTGGATTAAGGGACCGATAAAGAAATTTGTGGAAGGTAAAACGGTAATAGTTGGTGATGCTGCAGGTCAAGCAAAACCTACAACATCAGGAGGAATTTACACAAGTGGTATGGGAGGAGTTCTTGCAGGTAGAGCGATTTCCAAATTTTTAAAATCAAACAATGAATCAGACTTGGAAGAATATCAAAAACAATGGAAAAAGATGTTTGGTGAAGAATTTGAAAAACAAATAATGGCAAGAAAAGTTTTGGAGAGAATAGACAATAACACAATCAACAAACTATTTGATTCCATTACTCCAGAAATTACAAAAGAAATTTCAGAAAAGGAGGATTTTGATTTTCATACAGGCTCAATTATAAAATTACTAGGATTGAAAGGATCAGTAAAAACTGCCCAGATAATCCTTGGCGGGGAATTAAAAAAATTATTGAAGTAAATCACAGGTAAAATATCAAGGAAGGTATAAATGATGTTTGCAGAAAATCGAGGTATGTCATCTACCATATCATTACCAACCTGCAGTTGTTGTCATAGACATATTATGCCTAAGGATAAATGTGTAAAATTCAATTGCCCAAATTGTGGTACTGATTTAATTTGGAGATGTGAAAGTTGTAGAGAGGCTGCAAGAAATTATACATGCAGTTCATGCAATTTTCAGGGACCTTAGAAAATGGCAGAGTTACTTTTAATTACAAAAATTCTTCCAAAGGGACCAGAAGTTGATTTAGATAAATTAGCCGAATCTGTCAAAGGTGCAATCAAAGAAGATCAAAAAATGAAGAGGCATGCAAAAGAACCTCTAGCATTTGGAATGTTTTTCATTAAAGCAGAATTTATCGTAAAGGATGCTGAAGGGCAGATGGATGCATTAGAAAATGCTGTAAGATCAGTTGAGGGCGTCAGTGAATTTGAAGTGCTCAACATGAGTAGAATGTCAGTTGACATGAAATAGGTGAGTTTTTGGTACGCAAAGAAGAGCCTTTGCAAATGAGAATTGGAGAAGCAAAACAACGTGATGTAGGTAAGAAACGTGCTAGAATTGGTCCAGAGGCTATGGATTATCTGAAAGTTACTCCAGGAGACATAATTGACGTTATGGGATCACGTTCTAGTTGTGCAATTGTTTGGCCAGTTGATGAAGACGAAAAATTTCCAGATATTATTAGAATAGATGGGCAAACCCGGAAAAATATTGGAGGATCACTTAATGATATTGTTAAAGTAAAAAAAGTTAGCACAAAAATTGCAAAATCAATTTCACTCACTCCACTGAATGATACAGTAACAATTGACAAGGAATTTACCGACTTTGTAAAAAACAGATTGAAGGGATTACCCATTTCACATGGAGATGAAATTTCAGTTATGATTTTAGGAAATTCTATGGATTTTAAGATAGCAAAAACAACTCCAAAACATATTGTAAAGATTGACCGCACTACAAATATTACAATATCAACAGAGCCTTCAGTTGATAGAAAGTTAAGG
>JAUWQG010000036.1 GCA_030611185.1 Nitrososphaerota archaeon | reverse complement strand
CATCAGTCCTTCATTACACTATTTAATCTGAATTGTAAATGTCAATTTTGATACTCGTTATTTGAAATGAAATTTTATGTCTAAATGCCCTGTTTTAGAAATACATTTTGAATCATTACTAAGAGCTTTAGGAATAGGTTTTGGGCATAAAGTTGGTTAATTAATTCTAGAATAATTTTTTATCAGTAGGTAAGTTCTTGAATTTTTTTGACCGTGTCATTTAGAGAATTTACTAGTGATTTCTTCTTATCAAGGTCTGTTGCATCTAAAAATTCTTGTCTTAATTCTGATAGTTGGCTTTGTAAGAAATTAATTTCTGCTTTTGGATCAATTTCTGCATTGATGCTTACTTTAGTAACTTTGTTGTTGTCATCTGATTGTGAGTTTGAATTAGATATTGATTCTAGATTTTCACATCCATAGCAAGGAGCATCTTTATCATCTTCAAATCGTGGAAGCTTCCCGTTTGCATCAAAGTTTGATTGAATGTCTTCCTCTGCAAATCCATATTTTACATTTAGTTCTGCGAGGTAATTTATCATGTCAACACGTGGCATTGATGCATATTTGAAATATTCACGTTGAGCCTCATAAAATGAACCTCCATTTTCTAAAACCTGATTTTTAGCTGCAATTGCAAGTTGTACCTTTGCATTTAGATAATCAAATTGGTCTCGAAATATTCCATGATATGTGGAATTTAATTTTAAAATAAATTTTTCAAATGCATTTTCTGGAGTAAACTCTATGTATTTTTGTTCCATTGATTTAAGATCCGCCTGAAGCATTTGATCTGAGATTTTTCTATTTTCTTTGATTTCAATTTGTGCTTTAGTTGGTATAGATTTAGGAGTAGTTTCTTCAGAAATTTGTTTGTATCTTAGCTTTTGTGCCTCCATTTCTGCAATTATTTTCATTGCCATTGGATTTTTTTTCAATTTATCAGAAACCAAAATTGTGGATTCTGTATTAGACTCTGCAAAAGCTAATTGATCAATATTTGTGGAAGATATTATTATCATGCCTGCAATTATTACTAGCATTCCAGGTAAAATTTTAGAAGGCATAATTTTATTCACCATGGTTTTTTCCATGGTTTTTTACTAATAAGGAAAAAGCAGGATTTATTCTAATCAATAATCAGTAGAAATTTAGAGTAATGGTTATAAAAAAATAAAAAATTGATGGGTTATTTTGTGGCTAATTGAAATCATTATTTTGCAAACGGCTTTAACCTAGGTTTTGCTAATATTCAAAATGACATTAAAAAATGTAAAGTTATCATTAGATAAAATCTCAAAATCACTTGCAGAGGTTCAAGATAACAGAGAATTTTTGTTAAAAAATACACGAGAAATAATAATTCTCTGTAGTCGTTCAATTATTTCTGTTCATAAAGGAGATTTGAAAACGGCAAAAAAAAATCTTGCAGAAGTGGATTTGTTATTAAAAAAATATAGAAAAAAAGCAACAGCAAAGTTGCAACGGTATCTAGTTACTTCAGAACAAGAATATGTGGAAGCTGTATGCTTACTTGCAGTAGTTGAAGGAAAAGAAATTCCTTCAGACAAAAAATTAAAAGTTATGGGAGAATCCTATGTTTTGGGATTATTAGATTGCGTTGGAGAATTGAAAAGAATGATTTTTGATAAAATCCGAATTGGGGATACTGAAAATGCTTTGAAGACATTTGATATAATGGAGAATTTGTATTTGCATTTGTATACATTTTCTATGTATGATAAAGTGGTAAAAGAAGCAAGAAGAAAGATCGATGTTAATCGAATTTTGGTAGATGATGTAAGAGGAGCAATTACAGAAGAAAAAAGGCGATCTGAATTAATTAAGGCATTAAACAAATTGAAAAAATAATAATTTTAGATAAAAGAAAAATTTTATGCGGGCGATGGGATTTGAACCCACGAACTCCTGAGAGACTAGCCCCTCAAGCTAGCGCCTTTGGCCAGGCTGGGCGACGCCCGCAGCAGAATTTGCTTGCATGGTTTTTATAATCCTTGATTACTTTTTCGTTCGTATGTTAGTTCCCATAAGATGTTTTACTTGTGGAAATCTTATCGCAGATAAATTTGAAGACTATCAAACTAAAGTCAAATCTGGAGAAGATCCAGCCAAGGTTTTAGATTCCTTAGGAATCGGCAGATATTGTTGCAGAAGAATGCTATTAACTACGGTTGAAACCATTCAACAAGTTGTTCCATTCTATGAAGCTATTCAGAGAAGACATCAAGAAGTCCAATCTGAGTTAGAATAGATTGCCAAAGATTACATCTATTGAAGGACGTATTCTCTACAACAGTAGAGGTAGTAAAACAATTGAAGTTGACATTATTACTGATAACAAATTTCTTGGGAGAGTGTGTGCACCGTCAGGAGCAAGTGTCGGCAAATATGAAGCAGTGAGTTTTCCAAATGAAAACCCAGAAGAGAGTCTTCAAATATTAAAAAATAATTCTCAAAAATTTATTGGTTTAGAAGCATCAGATCTAAAATCTGTTCACGATGTTTTAAAAAGTTTGGATAAATCATCTAATTATTCAGAAATTGGAGGTGCACTTGCATTTGCAGTAACGATTGCATCTATGGAATCAGCATCAAAGTCATTAAATCAACCATTGTTTCAAACATTATCTTCTGAATCTTCCTTCAAATTTCCATATCCTATAGGAAATATTTTAGGAGGTGGAGCTCATGCAGGTCCTGGTACACCAGACATCCAAGAAATTTTAATTTGTGCGACGGGATCAAAAACAATCAGAGATGCAATAGATACCAATTTAGCTGTGCACAAAGAATTGCGCAAAGTTCTGGAAAAAGAGGATCCAACTTTTACTAATGGTAGAGGCGATGAAGGAGGTTGGGCTCCAAAATTAGATAATGAAAAAGCTTTGGATGTTTCTACCAAAGCCATTGAAAATTTAGGATTCACATTAGGAAAGGAGGTTTCTCTGGGAGTAGACTTTGCATCATCAACACAATGGGATGAAGGAAAACAAAAATATCTTTATGATAGGGCTGGATTTGAAAATTCATCTAAGGATCAAATTGAATTTGCTGCAAAAATTATTGAAAAATACAAGTTAATTTATGCTGAAGATGCAGTTCATGAAGAAGCCTTTGATGACATGGCAGAATTAACAAAAAGATTTCCCGATACTCTTGTAACAGGAGATGATCTTACTGTTACAAACAAGAATATTCTAAGCAAGGCGATTGAATCAAAATCTTGTAATGCAGCTATACTCAAAGTCAATCAAGCAGGAAGCCTTCATGATGCTTTAGAATTTGCAGAAGTAGCAAATCACAACAATGTAAAACTTATCACATCGCATAGATCGGGTGAATCCACTGATTCTCATATTACTCATATTGGCTTAGCAACAAAGTCTAAAATGCTCAAAGTGGGCATAGTTGGAGGAGAAAGAGTGGCAAAACTAAATGAATTGATACGCCTCTCAGAGCATGATTTAATATGCGGTATGATTGAGATTTAAAATCGCTATGAGTGAACAAGCAGAGTCTACAGACATCAAAAAAATGGTACTTTCAACAGGTATTAGGGTTGGAACTCAAGTTAAAACAAAATTCATGATACCTTTCATTACAAAAGCAAGTCCTGAAGGTCTTTACATGCTTGATCTTGATATTACTCTTGAAAAAATTAAAACCGCTGCAAAATTCATCAATCGTGTTGGAACAGATAAACTCATAGTTTGTTCGGGACGACAATATGCAAATACACCTATTGAGAAATTTTGCGAAATGCTTGACACTAAAAAATTACTAGGGAGATTTTTGCCAGGAACTCTCACAAATCCTTCTTTGCCTTACTATATTGAACCAAAATTGGTCTTAATTTCTGACCCACAGGTAGATGAGCAGGCCATAATTGAGGCAACTAATGCAGGTATACCAATCATCGGAATTGCAAATACAGATAACATTACATCAAAATTGGATGTCGTTATTCCAGCAAACAATAGAGGAAGAAAAGCACTTGCTACTGTTTATTGGTTATTGGTTCGTCAAATTCTCATAGAAAGAGGAGAATTAAAAGAAAATGATCCAATGAAATATGAAATCGATGATTTCGAAACAAAAATTACGGAAGAGGAAATCGAGTAATGCAAATTAGAACACCGGCTGTAGCCGGAATGTTCTATCCTGACGAAAAAAACAAATTAACAAAATTAATTGAAGATTGTTTCTTACATTCATTTGGACCAGGGAAAAATCCTCCAAAAGAATCTGGAAAGAAAATTTTTGGAGTAATTTGTCCCCATGCAGGTTATGAATACTCTGGACCGATTGCATGTAACTCAATTTATTCGATATCAGCTGAATCACCAGAATTATTTATAATCATAGGACCAAATCATTGGGGGATAGGTAGGAGTGTTGCAACAATGAAAGATTGTCAATGGGAAACACCACTTGGAAAAATAGAAGTTGACTCTGAATCTGCAGAGGAAGTATCTCAATTATCACAAACTATTGAATCAGATTATTTTTCTCACACACGAGAACATAGTTTAGAAGTACAAATTCCCATATTACAAATGACGTTTTCTAATTTTAAAATTTTACCAATTTCTTTGGTTAACCAAAGCAAAGAAGTAGCACAAGATGTGGGATTAGCAATTGCAAAAATTGCAAAGAAAAAAAATACTATGATAATTGGATCTTCTGATTTTACACATTATGAGCCCAATGAATTTGCCCATGAACAGGATTTGGCTTTGATTGAGCCAATATTAGAGATGGATGTGGATAAATTTTATGATGTTTTAGAAAAAAGAAAAGTTACAGCATGTGGATATGGAGCGATAGCATCTACAATTATTGCCTGTAAAGAACTTGGTGCGACAAAAGGAGAATTGCTCAAATATGCTACTAGTGGGGATGTGACTGGAGATACGAGTTCGGTTGTTGGGTATGGGTCAATAGTGTTCACTTGAAATCCAAAGCTTCTGCACCTGGAAAAATAATCCTTTTTGGGGAGCATTTTGTAGTTTATGGAATTACGGCCATTCTTTGTGCAATTAACAAAAGAATTACAGTTACAACAGAAAAAACTTCAGACAATAAAATTTCGATAAATTCAAGCGTAGGAAATTTAGTATCATCTCCCAAAAAACCAATTAATGAAATTGACATTCAATTAAGACCATTTTATTATTTGGCAGATAAAATGATTCAAAAATACGATAATAAATCAGGAATGAAAATAACAGTAGATTCTGAAATTCCTCTAGGAGTAGGATTAGGCTCATCTTCTGCGTGTTGTGTGGCAGGAGCTGCTTCTATTTCCGGAATTTTTGCTAAAAATTCCAAAGAAGAAATTTTACAAATGGCAATAGAGGCCGAAAAAACAATTTTCCCAAATACTTCAGGAGCAGACTGTACTGTTTGTACTTTTGGTGGTCTTATCAAATACGATAAGCAAAATGGTCATTCAAAGATAGACTCTGAGCCGAACTTTCATCTAGTTATTGCAAATTCAAAGATGGAGCATTCAACAAAAGAAGTGGTCTCAAATGTAAAAGAATTCAAAGAAAAAAATGAAGAGAAATTCTCCGATATTTGTAATGAAGAGACTGGTTTGATAGATGATGTTTTGATTTGTCTAAAGAATAATGATCTGAAAGGTATTGGTAGAGATATGATAAAAAATCAAGAGTATCTTGAAACTATAGGAGTATCTAATGAAAAACTAAGAGACATGATTGAATTGGCAACTAAAACTTCTTGGGGTGCAAAACTTACAGGTGCAGGTGGCGGAGGATGTATTTTTGCTTTAACTGATGAGAACAACATGGAAAAAACTATTCAGCAATTAAAGAAAAATAATTACGAGTGCTTTTCCACAAAAATTGATTTTACAGGATTGGATACTTTATAATTGACTAGGAATTTGGGGACAGCATGATCCTAATCAAGCTAGGAGGCTCAATTATCACCAATAAGAAAAAACCTCTATCGCCTAGGAAAAAAACTATAGAAAACATTGCAAAAAATCTAAAGAAAATTGATGAGCCTTTGATTATTGTTCATGGCGGAGGCTCGTATGGCCATTATTGGTCTGTAAAATATGATATGCATACTCAACCAAGAAAATACGATACACATGGAGTATCAATAGTAAAAAACTCAATGATTGAGCTTAACAAAATAATATTAGATTCACTTTTAAAAAATAAATTAAATCCATACTGTCTACCACCCACTGACTTTATGACAGGAAACAAGCCCATGTCAAAAAAAATAAAAGAAATTGAAAAAATTGCCAGATCAGGTTTAATCCCTATTACTTTTGGTGATGCACTTTGGTATGGCCAAAATAAAACATACATTTTATCAGGAGATAAAATTATGACATATCTTTCAAAAATTTTAAGACCAAGATTAAGTATTTTTGCTCTAAATGAGGACGGGTTATACTCTGATCTAAAATCAAAAAAATTAATTTACGAATTAAAAAGTGAAAAACCTACAATCTCTGAAAATACAATGGATGTTACTGGGGGTATGACTAGAAAAGTACAGGAAGCATCAAAAATAGCAAGAATGGGAATAAGTGTATTTTTTGTAAACGGTAACAAACCTGAAAGAATTGTCAAAGCGGTTAAAAATAGGAAATTTGAAGGGACATTGTTTAGAGGAAAAAGAAATGCCTGAAGAATATTTAATTTTAGTTGATGAGAAAGATAATCCGATTGGAACTGAAGAAAAAGTAAAGTGTCATTTACCAAATGGTGTTCTACATAGAGCATTTACCGCATTACTTTTTGATAAAAATGGGAGGCTAGTTTTAACCCGAAGAGCCAAAGAAAAAATGTTGTGGCCTAATGATTGGGATGGAACTGTTGCAAGTCACCCAAGAGAATCTGAAACTTATGTATCATCGGGAGAAAGAAGAATGCCTGAAGAATTAGGAATCCAATGTAAATTGGATTATTTGTTCAAATTTGAATATCACGTTCCATACAAAGATGTAGGTTCAGAAAACGAGATTTGTGGTACCCTTATTGGAATCGTAGATGATTCATCTCAATTCAAGCAAATAGAAGGAGAAATTGATGAAATTAAAGGGATTTCAGCCCAAGAGATGCTATCTGAATTGAAAACTAATCCTAAAATCTATTGTCCTTGGATGATAATAGCCCTAGAATTATTAGATAAATCAGAAAAACAAATGTTAGAAAAATATGATAGTGTTTTATCAACATGGATGAATAATGAAATGCATGAAGTGTTTCAACAAGCAATTAAAGTTCATCTCCCAGAGGATAATTGGAGGCTAGTGGAATGAAAAAAACCAAACCAATTGAAAAAAATGCCAAAACCGTAAATAGATATCTAAAAACAAAATTAAAAGGAAACCCCAAAATACTTTATGATGCAGCTGGTCATTTAATCATTAATGGTGGAAAACGGCTTCGGCCATACATGGTAATTAAAAGCTGCCAGATTTTGGGCGGTAAGACATCAAAGGCTATGCAAGCTGCTAGTGCAGTAGAAATGGTTCACAATTTTACATTAGTACATGACGACATTATGGATAATGACGAGATGCGTCATGGTGTTCCAACTGTTCACAAAAAATTTGGAATGCCCGTAGCAATACTAGCAGGGGATGTGTTATTTTCTAAAGCATTTCAAATAATTTCAGATTCAAAGTTATCTGGTAATGCTATGACTCAGATTATTTCTAGACTTGCAACGGCTTGTGTTAAAGTTTGTGAAGGTCAAATAATGGATATAAAAATGGCTGAAGGAAAAAAAATTCCATCTCAATCCGAATACATTAAAATGATTGGTAAAAAAACTGCTGCATTATTTGATGTCTCATGTGCTATGGGAGCAATCTGCGCAACTAACAAAACAACGGATGTGGCTAATCTATCATCTTTTGGAAATAATTTAGGAATTGCTTTTCAAATTACTGATGATCTCATAGGAGTGATGGGAGATCCAAAGGTTACTAAAAAACCAGTTGGGAATGATCTTCGAGAAGGAAAAAAATCATTGCCAATATTGATGGCAATAAAATCAGCTAAAGGAAAAAACAAAACAATGATTTTGAAAGCATTTGGAAATCAAAAGGCCTCTAAAAGTGATGTCAAAAAAGCCGTCAATGTAATCCGTGCACTTGGGATTGAGGAAAATGTAAGAAGTCAGGCTCTAAAATATGCCGAACGGGCAGAGAAGTCCTTGTCAAAATATTCTGGGGTAGCTAAAAACGAACTAGTGGAACTATTGGATTTCGTCGTAAAAAGAAGTCTTTAGTTGAAAAGAAATAAGTTAGATTTCTACAATACAAAATAATAATCAAAGAAATGGAACAAACACATACCCTTTTTGATTTTTAATTTCCTCAAACCCTTCTGAGGTTTTTCTTAATAATATCAATGATTGAATATTTTCTCCAACAGGGGCTATCAGTAAACCATCCAAAGCTAGCTGATGCATTAACGTGTCAGGAATTCTCTTACAAGCTGCGGTGAT
>JAUWQG010000010.1 GCA_030611185.1 Nitrososphaerota archaeon | reverse complement strand
ATGGCATGGATGCTTTCAGCAACATCAATGGTATTATTGATGTCTCCAGGAGTCGGATTCTTTTATGGCGGTTTAGCCAGATCAAAGAATATCGTCAATGTACTTGGTATGACCCTTGTAGTTATGGGGTTAATGTCAGTGCAATGGATTCTATGGGGATACTCATTAGCATTTGCACCAAACGCAGATGAAGGTGCCAATATGTTCATGGGAAGTCTTGATTATGCCGGATTCAATATGGTATCGCCCTATGCACCGTTAGGTGGAGCGGGTCCATGTGGAGACACGTGGGCAGCAGCTTACCAAATGAATGCAATGGTAGAGGGAGATCAATGTAGTCAAGATTGGCCTGGTACAGTTCCACATCAACTATTCGCAATGTTCCAAGGTACATTCGCAATAATTACACCAGTTCTAATCATTGGTGGATTAATTGACAGAATGAAGTTTAGCGCTTTGGTCATATTCGTACTCTTATGGGGAACCTTTGTTTACGATCCAATAGCACATTGGGTCTGGGGAGGTGGTTTCATAGGAGCAGGAGGAATAGATCTCGATCCAGAACTATCACCGTCGTTTGCATTAGACTTTGCAGGTGGTACTGTTGTACACATTTCTTCCGGATTCTCTGCATTGGCAGGAGCCATGATCCTTGGCAGAAGATTAGGATATGGCAAAGTGCCGATGGAACCTCACAATATTCCAATGGTAGTCCTGGGAGCAGGAATACTATGGTTTGGATGGTTTGGTTTCAATGCAGGAAGTGAAGTACAAGTAGACGGCATTACCGTAAGTGCATGGACTGTTACAAATACCGCAACAGGTATGGCTGCAGTTACTTGGATATTAGTGTCATGGGCACATACAGGAAAACCAAGTATTGTAGGAGCAGCTTCAGGTGCAGTAGCAGGATTAGTAGCAATCACACCAGCTTCTGGTTGGGTTGGTCCTATGGCAGCTATAATTATCGGTATTGCAGCTGGTACAATCTGTTATGGTGCCATAGCATTCAAGAATGCAAGAAAATGGGACGACGCATTAGATGTATGGGGAGTACACGGAATGGGTGGTCTTACTGGTGCAATTTTGACTGGTACATTAGCTAGTCCACACATTTGGGATACCGGAGACGGTATTGGTGCATGGACTGGTACAGCAGAAGGAATGGAACAACAAGCAATTAGCATCATTGGTGCATTAATCTCAGTAGCTTATGCATTTGGTGTTACTATTGTAATCCTGAAAGTAATGGATACTGTTTGGCCTGGCGGAATTAGAGTCACTCCTAAAGAAGAGGAGATTGGTCTCGATTTGGCACAGCACGGCGAAAGAGCATACGTAAACGAATAGAAAACTCACTTTTCTTTTCTTCTTTTTATTATTCAATCCAAATCAATTTACATTCAAAAATATTACCGACAATATGATAATTTCAACAACAGAACTTGATTCAATTTTAAATGATTCAAACACTCTGATAATTGATACTCGTTCCTTCAAAGAATACTCTGAAGGCCATATTCCAGGAGCTGTAAACTTGGATCTTTTTGCATTTCATTGGATTGATACCTCAAAAGAAGGAATTGAAAATTTCAAAAAGCAAACCCAAATGCTTCTTTCATTTGCTGGTGTAACTGTAGAAAAAAAAGTTGTCTTTTACGATGAGGTATCTGGCATGTTAGCTGCAAGGGGTGTTTGGATGTTGATGTATTTTTCTCATCCTGATACTGTGATGTTAGATGGTGGAATGAAAAAATGGCGACAGGATAACATGAAAGTTGAAACCACTCAAAACAGCTTTAAACCAACTAATTTTACAGGCAAAATTAATTCCTCAATTATTTCGGGATTTGAAAATATTCGTGATAATTTAGATAAACTCTCAATACTTGATGCAAGATCTGAAGGCGAATATGATGGCACTATAGTGAGAGCTGCTCAACATGGCCATATTCCAAATTCTATCAATATTGATTGGAATCTTAACTTGAAGGAAGATGGAACCTTCAAGGATGACTCTGAATTATCAAAATTATATGATATTCCAAAAAATACTAAAATTGTAACTTATTGTCAAGGCGCTTACAGAGCTGCAAACTCTTTTCTCATTCTAAAAAAACTGGGATTTGAGGACGTACGAGTTTATCTTGGTTCTTGGGGAGAGTGGGGAAATCGATTAGATCTTCCTGTAGAAAAATAAAATTTGAAATTATACGCACCATTTTTTAGGAACTAAAAGAATTTTGATACATGGGATTTTTAAAAAATATGAAAGACAAGGGAGTTGATCTTGGAAAAAAGACCGTAGAAAAAGGAGCCGAAGTTGGTACTAAAGCATATGATGGAACAAAAGATGCTGCCAAAAAAGGCCACGACAAAGCTAAAGACGATAAAGAAGACTAAGGGTAATCTTTTCTTTATTTTATTTTTATATTTTTTTTAGTTTTAATTGTAAGGAAAATTTTGAATTTACCAATTTTTGTCAAAATATGAAATCAACTAAATTACTTTTTTTTCCAAATAAAATTATTATAAATTAATTCTTGTCTAAGTTGAGCAAATGGTTGTGCACCACCAACATACCACTTTGTAAAGAATTCATACAAATGCAATCTGAGAGACTGGATATACACAATTAGTCCTTCAATCATCATTATTCCCAAGTTTCCACCAATTATCAATACCATAGCTCCTCCAGACTCTACACCACCCAATGATGAAAATGCATTATTTACTGTCAATAATAGCGCCGCATGGACAAGCAGCATAATGCCAAGCCGAGCATAGCTAATTGTATGAGCTAAAGCCTCCACTGTTTTTCCAAGAAATACTTCCATTATTACACTTGCAGGATCTCCACCATCTTCTGGATGTTTCTTAGCATGCATAATTCCACCAATTATCATTAGTACCATTGATGCAATTATGATCACTACTGCAATTCTTGTAATAATCCAAACCTGAGCCCAATCACCTAAGAACATTGTTACCCAAGGAACAGCCTCAGTATGAACTTTAGAGTACATATTCATCACATCATATTGTGAACCAATAGCACACATAATGATTACAACAATTCCTCCGTAAAGTGCAAGATTTGGAATTGCCTCCATATACAACACTAGCTTTTGTCCTGTTTGAGCTAATCTTTGCATTCTCAAAGTCATCGCCCAAACTAGATGTACTATACCTAGGAACAATGAGACTTTGAGTATGTTGATTACTTGATCAAATGTAAGCTCTGCAACACTTAGAATTCCAACAATCCAACTAACAGAGTATAATGCACCTCCTTCTTCTAAAAGTCCTTCAAGTGGACCCATATGATCCAAATGAAATCCAAACATTTCTCCTGTACCAACACCCGCTATTGCAGCTGATGCACCAGAAATTGCAATTAACATTCCCCATCTTGAAAGATTACCTTGTCCTTTCACTTTGAATAATAATCCTAAACCCATTAACAAAAGACCATGACCCATATCTGCAAACATCAATCCATAGAAAATTGGCCACATTAGGGCAATCATTGGGGTTGGGTCTGACTCTCCCTTCTTTGGAATTCCCTGACTTTTGGTAATTACCTCAAATGTTCTTACGAATCTTTTATTGTCAAATAGGGTTGGTAATTCATTGACTAATTTCGGATCAGTTACTTCCTCTACAACTGATGTCCATTGTTCAGTTGAATCTTGAAATTTTTTCTCCATTTTTTTTGGAACAAATCCTTGAATTACTGCAAAGTGTTTGGTACCACCAGGTTTTCTTAGACTCTCAAGGACATCTTTTGCAACTAGAGCCTTTTCATGAATAGATAAAATATCTCGTCTTAGACTCTTTTTGATTTTTGCAATTTGTTTTTTATTTGACGATTGTTTTTCAGTTAGTTCCTTAATTTTTGCTGTTGCGGTTGCATAAGCATCACTAGGAACTTGTGGCATTCCTTGAGGAATTGTAAATGCGTTAGAATTAAAACTCCTTAGAACCTTTAGGACTTTTTCAGAATCTTCTGAATCAGAAATTATTAGTAACGCAGATTTTTCTTTATTCTCCAAATCGTATTTGTAAAATGTAATACCTTCAAGAGAACGACTAATTTCTTCAAAGTCTGAAGAATTGATAACAAAGAGATTCGTGTAAAAATATTTCATTAATCCAAACCCTGTCAGATCTATTTTCATTTTCTTAATTACTTCCAATGTTTCTTTAAGCGAGGTAAACTCCTCAATTGCAAGTTTTGTATTTGTAGCCTCTTCTAGAAGTTCAGCAGGTTTGTCAATAATTGAAGGTGCAGTTTCTTTAAGATAATTTACCATATCTTCAATTTCATCAATCTCGTAATCCTTCTTTTTGATTACAGTTCCTTTGAAAAGAATCTCCATAATCCCCACAATTGGTGGAATTCCTAACCCCTTTACCACATCATCAATTGACTGAAAGGCTTTTTGGGCTTCTAAGAGAAGATCATCGATTTCCGGAGTTACTAGATCATTATCTGTTTCAATTTTGTGAAACCATGTAAATTCAGTTAGTCTGGAAATTGCTCGAGGAGACTCACTTCTTGGCAAAATAACAGTTCCTAATTTTAGATCGGCTGTAGCCAAGATACACAAGTGATTTTTTCTTTGATTTTAATATCTTTCTGATTTATTCATTCCCAAACATTAAAATCTATTATCGAGTCAACGCCTCACATTGGCATCTAATTCTTCACTAGAAAATACTATAGACAAAATTCTAAACCACACAGAATCAAATATTTTATCAAGTCTTGATTCAGCACTTTCAGAATCTAGACAAAAACTAGATGATTCTGTTTCTACATTAGAGCAGGAATACGATCAAATTATCTCCAATGGTAGAAAGGAAGCAGATAAAATTGAGAAACAAATTATTGGCAGCTCAGATCTTAAGGCCAGAAACAAACAGTTGACTACTGTAGAAGAATCAATTGATAAAGTGTTTGCAAAAGCACTTGATGAAATTGCAAATGCTGATCGCAGTGGTGATTATTCAAATTTAATTAAATCTCTATTAGATGAATCAACTAAAAACTTGGGCACAAATGAAGTCATTGTTTTTACAAATTCTAAAGACAAAGACATTGTTCAATCCAACTTATCTCAATATCCAGGAGCTGAGTTTTCTTCTGAAACAATTGATTGTCTTGGTGGTGTTAAAGTAAAATCAAAAGACGGTGCCATGACATTTGATAATACCCTTGATGCTAAAATTCAAAGATTGAAGCCTTTAATTAGGAAAGACATAACAACTCAATTCGGAGTGGGTAATTAGATGGCAGCGAAGGGTAGAATAGTTTGGGTGAGCGGTCCTGCTGTTAGGGCAGACGGAATGTCTGATGCAAAAATGTATGAGACTGTAACTGTTGGAAATTCCAAACTTGTTGGCGAAGTTATTCGACTTACAGGAGATGTTGCATTTATTCAAGTTTATGAATCAACAAGCGGATTAAAACCAGGTGAGCCTGTAGTTGGTACTGGAAATCCGCTTAGTGTTTTACTAGGTCCAGGAATCATTGGACAAATTTATGATGGAATTCAAAGACCACTAAAAGAACTATCAAAAGCCTCAGGCTCCTTTATTGGAAGAGGTATTACAACAACTCCTGTAGATATGACCAAACAATATCATTTTGTACCAACAGTAAGCGTTGGCGATGAGGTTACTCCAGGAAGTGTAATTGGCACTGTTCAAGAATCATCTCTAATTGAGAATTCCATTATGGTTCCCCCTGACCACAAAGGAGGAAAAATTACAAATATTGTAAGTGAAGGCGATTATGATTTAGAAACTGAAATGGCAACCACTGAAAAAGATGGTCAAACTTTCCCTCTTAAGATGTATCATAAATGGCCTGTTAGAAAACCACGTCCATTCTTAAAACGACATGATCCAACAGTCCCACTTATAACAGGACAACGTGTTATTGATACATTTTTCCCAATTGCAAAAGGTGGTACTGGTTCTATTCCAGGAGCATTTGGAACAGGAAAAACAGTAACCCTACACCAAATTGCAAAATGGGCAGATTCTCAAGTTGTAGTTTACATTGGATGTGGTGAAAGAGGAAATGAAATGACAGAAGTACTTGTAGAATTCCCAGAACTCAAAGATCCAAGAACTGGAAAACCACTTATGGATAGAACTGTTTTGGTTGCAAATACAAGTAACATGCCAGTGGCAGCAAGAGAGGCAAGTATCTACACTGGTGTAACAATTGCTGAATATTACAGAGATATGGGTAAAGATGTTGTACTTGTAGCAGATTCAACTAGCAGATGGGCAGAATCCCTCAGAGAGATGAGTGGACGTTTAGAAGAGATGCCCGCAGAAGAAGGTTACCCATCATATCTCGCATCAAGATTAGCAGAATTTTATGAAAGAGCAGGTCGCGTTAGAGCCTCTGGAAGCCCAGACCGTGATGGTTCAGTTACCTTAATTGGTGCAGTATCTCCATCAGGAGGAGACTTTACTGAACCAGTAACTACTCACACAATGAGATTTATCAAAACTTTTTGGGCTTTGGATGCAAAGCTAGCATACTCTAGACACTATCCATCAATTAATTGGATGAACAGCTATTCTGGTTATTTGGCCGACATTGCAAAATGGTGGGGAGAAAATATCAGTGAAGACTGGCTAAAACTTAGAGGTGAATCTTATGGTGTTTTACAAAGAGAAGATACACTAAAAGAAATTGTTAGACTCCTAGGTCCAGAAGCATTACCTGATGAAGAGAAATTAATTCTTGAAGTTGCAAGAATGATAAAGATTGGTCTGTTACAACAAAACTCATTTGATGAAGTTGATACTTATTGTAGTCCAGAAAAACAGTACAAATTACTAAAACTTCTTGTTGACTTTTACAATAGAGGACAACAAGCCCTCAAGGAAGGCGCAGCATTAGCTGATATTCGAGCAATGTCAGTTGTTAGTTCAATGCTAAAGGCAAGAATGGATATTAAAGATGATGAAATGTCAAAACTTGATCAATTAGATGTTGACATGCAAGAACAATTCAAAAGCATTACGGGAGTGAAAGTTCAAAATTGAGTGAAGGGGGAGTTCAGTACAGTAAGATCGCAGAAATTAAAGGTCCACTAGTAGTAGTTGATGATGTTTCAAATGCAGCATTTGATGAACTTGTAGAGATTGAAACAAATGAAGGAGAAAGAAGATTAGGTAAAGTTCTTGAAGTTGGGAACGGTAAAGCAATTGTTCAGGTATTTGAAGGAACAACTGGATTATCCATTTCCGGTACTAATGCAAAATTTGTTGGCAAAATGATGGAAATGCCTGTATCAAAAGAATTACTTGGAAGAGTCTTTGATGGTTTAGGTAGACCAAAAGACGGATTGCCAGATCCAATTGCTGATAAATTTGTTGACATTAACGGTGAACCAATGAATCCTGAACAAAGAGAATATCCTAAAGACTTCATTCAAACTGGCGTTTCAGTAATTGATGGAACGATGACTTTGATTAGAGGACAAAAACTTCCAATATTTTCAGGCTCAGGTATGTCTCACAACCTTCTTGCAGCACAAATTGCAAGGCAAGCAAGTGTGGTTGGTACACAAGATGATTTCGCAGTAGTTTTTGCTGCAATTGGTGTGCAATATAGTGAAGCAGAATATTTCAGAAGAAGTCTTGAAGAATCTGGTGCGCTAAAGCGAAGTGTTCTTTTCCTAAATACAGCAGATGATCCTGCAATTGAACGAATCATCACTCCACGTGTTGCACTAACTGTTGCAGAGTATTTGGCATTTGAACTTGGAATGCATGTTTTGGTTATACTAACTGATATGACAAACTATGCTGAGGCATTAAGAGAAATTAGTGCAGCTAGAGAAGAAGTACCAGGACGAAAAGGTTATCCCGGCTATCTTTACACCGACTTGTCAACAATTTATGAAAGAGCGGGAAAACTAAATGGCAGAAAAGGAAGTGTTACACAAGTTCCAATTTTATCAATGCCTTCAGATGATATTACTCACCCTATTCCTGACCTTACGGGATACATTACAGAAGGCCAAATCGTACTTGGAAGAGATTTGTTCAGACAAGGAGTCTATCCACCTGTAAACATCTTGATGAGTCTTAGTCGATTGATGAAAGATGGAATTGGTGAGGGAAGTACAAGAGCAGATCATGGTGAAGTTTCAAATCAGATTTATGATGCATATTCCCGAGCACAAGAAGTAAGGGCTCTTGCAGGAATTGTAGGTAAAGCAGGATTAACTGAAATAGATTTGAAATACATGGACGTTGGAGATGCCTTTGAAAACGAGTTTTTAACTCAGGCAACTGATGAAAATAGAACCATAGAAGAAACTCTTGGTATTATGTGGAAAATTGTTTCTAAACTACCCAAGAATGAAATTACTAAAATCAAAGACAAATACGTAGACCAATATTATAAGGAAAAATAGCAAAATGTCATTTGGACAAAATGTTGCTGCAACAAAAATTGAACTACTAAAATACAAAAAATCTAATCAAGTTGCAACAATGGTTCAGGGAATTTTAGATGACAAACGTAAGGTTCTTTTAAAAAATATTGAAG
Source organism: Nitrososphaerota archaeon (assembly GCA_030611185.1). GTDB lineage: Archaea > Thermoproteota > Nitrososphaeria > Nitrososphaerales > Nitrosopumilaceae > Nitrosomaritimum. The sequence continues at coordinate 8,290 of JAUWQG010000010.1, read as the reverse complement.
AGATGATTCAAGAAGCCTCAAAGGCCAGGGGTGGTATTTGGGATCCACTACAAGATATTTACAAATCTGTCAATGAAGCATACCTTGCATTAGGAACAGGAACAGTGGATTCTGTTGCTGAATCAACACCACCAGTAATGGAAGTTGACGTTCATCAAAGAAGAGTTGTAGATGTTAAAATTCCTGCACTAACAGTAACTGAAAAAGATACAAAATCAATGCCTTATGGATTTGCAGATACAAACTCTTCAATAGATAGAGCAGCAAAACAGATCAAAGAATTACTACCAAAAATCTGCAAAGCAGCAGAGTATGAAAACTCTATCTTCAGTTTAGCAAAGGCACTTGAGAAAACACAAAAATTACTAAATGCATTAGAAAATGTAATTATTCCACAGTATAAAGAAAAAATTCGATTTATTCTAGCTACCCTAGAAGAAAGGGAAAGAGAAGATTTCGCAAAGTTAAAAAAAGTTAAAGCCAAGATGGAGAGTAGAAAATAATGGCAAAAGAAGAAATTAAAAAATTAATTGAAGGTTCAAAAAAATCATTAGAACAAGATCACCAAAAGTCTTCCCAGTCTATCAAGGATGATCTTCAAACATTCAAAAAAAAGACACTTGATCAAATTTGATCCAAAAAAATTATCATGATTTAAATATGGAACGGAAGGGGCTTAATCGTACATGAAACCTATTGTATTAGCACTTTTGGCAACAATTGTAATTTCAGCATTAGGATTCACTGGTACTGCTTATGCTCAAGAATCAGGAGCATCTGATGGTGCTGGCATGAAACTTTTAGGTGCAGGTTTAGCATTTGGGTTAGCAGCTGCTGGAGCCGGAATCGGTTTAGGTCAAGTAGGTGCAGCAGGTCTTGCAGTAATTAGTGAGAACCCAGCATTACAGTCAAAAGTATTCATCTTCGTAGGTATGGTAGAATCAATCGCTATCTACGGTATAGTCATGATGTTTATCATCTTGGGACAGTAAACCCAAACGTAAACTCTTTTTAAAATTTTTAGAAATTATTTTTAGTTATATTTCAGCTGATTCACATCTAGTACTCGACTACAATATCTACACTTGAGAACTGTTCCTTCTTTGTCAATTACATCCATCACAGATTCAATATGCTCAGAACTATTAGTAATGCAATCAGGATTAGAACAACGAAAAATCCTGTCTATCTCATTTGGAAGTGAGGCTCTTCTCTTTTCTACTAGCTTGTAATTTTTGATAATGTTAATAGTCGCCTTTGGAGCAATTACTGCCAATTTGTTAGTGTCATCATCGGCAAGAAATTTGTTTTCTACTTTGATAATATCTTTTTTCTTAAATTTCCCACTAGGTACATTCAATGCAATAGTGATGAGACTACCATCCCCACCATCAATTTGAAGGGCTCCAAGTACCTGAAGACCTTTTCCTTCATCAATGTGGTCAATTACAGTTCCTTCTTTGATTCGTCGAACCATTAGTTCGGACTCTTGCATCAGAATACTTTGTATAGTCACCAGTATATATTATTGAAAGAGTGAACGAGTTTTACAACAAAGATATCATATCAATTAAAGACTACAATAAAGAACAATTTGAGAAAATCTTTGAGTATACAGATAAAATAATGAATTTGGATCCTGCAGCACGACGAGAAATCTGTAAAGGAAAAACACTAAGTTACTTGTTTTATGAACCAAGTACCAGAACTCGTATGAGTTTTGAGTCTGCCATGGCCTCAATTGGAGGCAATTCTTTAGGCATTTCTGATATCTCATCTTCTTCTACTCAGAAAGGTGAGAGTCTTGCAGACACTGTAAAAATAATGTCAATTTATTCAGATATACTTGTTTTAAGACATCCACTTGATGGATCTAGTAGATTTGCATCAGAGATCTCCTCAAAACCTGTAATTAATGCAGGAAGTGGAACTGAAGAACATCCAACACAGGCCATACAAGACTTGTTTACAATTAAAAAAGAAAAGAAAAAAATTGATGGATTAAAAATTGGAATCATTGGAGATTTAAAGTATGGAAGGACTGTTTACTCACTTTTATCTGCTCTTGCAAACTATGATGTAGAAGTTCATTTGATTTCTCCTGAGTCATTACGAATAAGGTCAGATTCTATTTACGAAATTAGAAAAAAACTATCATTTACTGAATCCACTGACATTGAAGAATACATTGAGGATTTGGATGTTGTTTATGTAACCAGGATTCAAAAGGAAAGATTCCCAGATGAGGAAGAATATCTCAAAGTAAAGGGGAGCTATGTAATTGGATTAGATTTACTAAAAAAGATGAAAGATGATTCTATAATTTTACATCCACTGCCAAGACTAGATGAAATCTCAACTGATATTGATAATACAAAAAACGCAAAATACTTTCAACAAGCTGAATATGGAAAACACACTCGTGCTGCACTGCTGGGTTTAATTCTCAATGAAAATGGTTTCTGAGTGAAATTATAGAATATATTAAAAATTTCCGTATTCCATATATCTGAAGGAATTCTAAAAGAAAACAGATTGACTCAAACAAAAATTATTCCTATTTTTCCTTTAGACCTAGTATTGTTTCCTAGACAAGAACTACCACTTCGAATATTTGAGCCACGATACAAGCAACTAGTTGATGACTGTATGCTAGGTGATGGACAGTTTGGAGTGTGTTTAGTTGATTCAAGTAATCAAATTCAAGGGTGGAATGGACCAAAATCTCTGGGCACAATTGCAAAAATCACAAAATGTGAAGATGTTGAGATTGATGGCATGCAATTACACATTCAAACATTGGGACGAAGTAAATTCAAAATAAAAAAAATAATTCCTCCATCAGTAAAACTACCTGAAAATTATGATCCACATTCCATTGAAGGTCATCAAGCAATATCAGATCTCGATGAAAAATCCCACAATAATGAAAAAATGTACATCAGAGCAGAAGTTGAGTTGATTCCTGAGATTGATGATAACATTTCATTGAATCAATGGGAGCATCTAGTTGAGATGTGGAAGAAAAAAACTGTAAAACAAGCACTTCCACAAGTCGTTGAACCTCATACACTTGATCATGTTTTAGAACAATACTATCTTACAACTGATACTCCAACAATTGATTATGTCTATTCTCTGGCAGCTCTTGGTGCCCAGGATCCAAATGACTTACAGCCAATCTTAGAGGCAAACACTATGGAAGAACTAATTGAAAGAATTGAGGAATTACTGACAATAAATAACCCTAAATTGTAAAAATGACATTGTCAGTATTAAAACTTGGAATTCTTTTATTCGTTGCAGTATTTCTATTTCCTATAAGTAATGTTTATGGTCATGGATTAGGCATTGATACAATCTCATCAGTTGATATTCAAGGAAAAGAAATCTCAATCTCAGTTGAACTTCCACCATCCTTTGATAATTTTGAGGAAAAACAAATTACAATTACTGCAACTGAAGATGAAACAAAGGAAAACGCAAAAAATGTTACTCTTCTAATTGGTTTATTTCATGAAAATGAAATGATATTCCGAAATTATTTTTTTACGTCTGATGGTATACTTGTAATTAAAATAAAACCCACCCAAGAAGGAGAAATTACAATTAATGGTGAACAAGACTCTCTTTTGGGTGCATGGTACAAAACAGAATCAAATCCACTTGAAATAACTGGACCTATCTTTAATTCTGGAGGTCTTTACAATTTTGAGATTGAAGTTAGGACCATTGATGAGCCTACAAACATCATAGAGGACTCTGAGGTGTATAATGCAGATTTGAGCGTAGCCGAAATTATTCAATTTTGGCAAAAAGATGCCAAAAATCAAGATGTGTCTTTTAGGATGAAGTCATATTTTGACAAAATTTCGAATTTTGAGTATGATTCAGCAAATAAACAGGTAACTTTTGAGATGCCCTTTGATTGGAGTGAAAAACAAATGTCTCACATACCAGTAGTTCATGTGGAAGTTCATTTTCCTAATGACTTTACTGAATTTCTATCTGGGGGTTATGCAGGAAAAGTAAATGGAATAGACTTGTTCAAATCCTCAGTCACTATTGATGATTATACTGAAGAGAATGAAAGGATAGTTCATTTTGTATTATTGCAAGATCACTTGCGATTTTTGAAAAACCAAATGAAAAATTCAGACGAACCATTACCTGAAAATATTGTCTTTACATTATCTACTACTGAAAAAATTGATTTTCCTCTTTCTGCATATACTAGAAGTGAAGACTTTCTAATACATCTATCGTGGGATCCCATTACAATTGAACCTGACACAAATACAAAATTTATTTTTACCATAAGAGATGGAACAACTGGTCAACCACTACGTAATTCAGATTACACATTTGTACTCTTACAAGGAGGAAAAGAAATTCACAGAACAACTGGATTGGCTCAAATTGGAGGAGAATCAGAAGACTATTACTTTACAGAAGGTCAAACAGGACCTACAATAATTCGATTTGAAAATATAAGAAACACTGGACAAGAAACTGAATTTGGAATTGTGGTTGTCCCTGAGTTTGGTTCTATTGCTGCATTAATTCTCATTGTATCTATAATGACTGTAATAATTATATCCAAAAAAACTTCGTTTACTCTAAAAACTTTCTAGTTATAGTGCAACTAGCTTTACAGTATCCATGTTTTTGTTTGTTTGAAAGTCCTTTGTCATTGTAGAGATTTTTTCTGCATCTCCATCAATTACAAACAACTCCATGCACTTTTTTGTCTCAATCTTACTATGAAGATGTGTTGTAATAAGATCCTCAAAGTTATGAGTAATTCCAGAAACAATATGATCAAACTCATCATTGTGAACAACAAGTAAAATTGCATGAATTTTTCCAGACAAATCTGATTTTTGTTTTTCTTCTGAAACAAATGCTCTAATGCCTGCCCTTATTGCCTCAGACCTTCCCGAAAATCCCATAGATTTTTGAAGTTTGTCTAACTCTGTTAGAATTTCATCATTTAGCGAGATTGAGACTATTGGCATACGCCTAATGTTATTAATTATCTTATAAGTTTAGCAACTAAAGTTATTAAGATTTTATAAATTTATTAATAATTCTAATTTATTTTGTTTGTGAATAAACAGGTCAAATTTGCAATAATTGCAATTATTATTGTAATTCCTCTTAGCTCCTATTCTGTTTGGGCAAGTGACTCTAGTTTACAAATTAGAGAAGCAACTAGTTTTAGCAAACTTCAAGCTATCGCATCATTTTATCCTCTATACGAATTTGCACAACAAGTTGGTCAAGACAAAGTCAATGTACAACTGTTAGTTCCAGAAGGTGTAGAACCACATGACTGGGAACCAACAATACAAGATGTACAACTAATTCAAAAATCTGATTTTATTATAATTAATGGATTTGGATTTGAGAACTGGGTAGAGAGTTTAGGAGAGATGAACTATCAGGGAATTGTAGTTGATACAAGTAGTCAAATTATAAAAAATAATGATGAAAAATCTATTTTATTTAAAAATGATCCACATATTTGGTTAAATCCAATTTTAGCAAAAACTCAAGTTCAAACTATTGCAGATGAATTCTCTAAATCAGATCCTCAAAATAAAAATTTCTATCAAAAAAATGCTCAAAGTTATACGCTTGAACTAGATAAATTGGATTCAAAAATTAGAAATGATTTATCTACATGCAGTCAAGATTTTATTGCATTTCATGACGCATTTTCATATTTTGCATATGAATATAATTTACATCAACATACAATTCTTTCATCAAATGATCCTCATTCAGAACCTACTGCTAAAACTTTGGAAAATATAATTAATACTGCAAGAGAATTAAAAATTAATATTATTTTTACCGAAGATACTACTGATCCCAGAGTATCCGGCGTTATCGCAAATGAAATAAATGGAAAAGTCTTGGTTTTATCTCCATTAGAAATTTCAGATGATGGAAATTATATTTCAAGAATGACTGAAAATCTAGATAATCTCAAGGAGGCTTTGTGTTGAGTGTTGTAGAAATTGAACATCTAACAGTTCAGTATCCAGATGTAAAAGCACTTGATGATGTTAGTTTTACAGTCAAAAAAGGAGATTTTTTAGGCATAATTGGTCCAAATGGTGCAGGAAAAAGCACACTTTTTGCTTCAATGCTTGGATTGCATACAAAATACAAAGGTACAATCAAATTTTTTGGAAAAGATATTAGAAAATCCAAAGACTATCTTAAAGAAATTGGATACGTTCCTCAAAAACCCATCTTTGAGAAAAATTTTCCTGCCACGGTAAATGACGTTGTAAGAATGGGATTGAGAAAAGAATCCGATGCAAACAAGATTGATGAAATATTACAACAGCTTTGGATTCACGAATTAAGTAAAAAGAGAATTGGAGAATTATCTGGCGGACAACAGCAGAGAGTCTTTATTGCAAAGGCACTAGTCAACAACCCAAAACTTTTGATTCTTGATGAACCAGTTACAGGAATTGATCAACAAAGCATAGATCTTTTCTATAGTATTCTAAGAGAATTAAACTCTAAACAAAAAATTACTATAATTTGGTCATCTCATGATTTGGATGCAGTAAATCAACTCGCAAATCATGTGGCCTGTCTTAATAGGACATTATTCTTTCATGGCGAATCTGATGAGTTCTTTGAAAATGATGAACTTGTAAAACAATATTCTGAAGCATCAATGCAAGAACACATGCATCATCATTAATCATGTCATTAGAAATTCTTACCTTCAGCTTTATGCATAGAGCACTTATCTCAGGAGTTGCTATTGCAATATTGTGCTCAGTGATAGGGCTATTTCTTGTTCTAAGACGATACTCTTTGTTCGGTGATGCAATAGCTCACTCTTCTTTTGGTGGAATTGCTTTGGGATTAATGGCTGGAGTATATCCTCTTTGGACAGCATATGGTGTTTCAATAGTTAGTGCTTTGATAATTACTAAAATCAAAGAAAAATACGACATATCTGGAGATGCTGCAATTGCAGTTCTTTTATCATCAGGAATAGCAGTTGGGCTCGTAATTGTCGGAATTTCCGGCGGATTTACCATTGATATCTTTAGTTTTCTATTTGGCAGCATTCTTCTTGTAAGTGTAAATGAAACAATTCTGATTTTATCTTTGACTGGAATTATTCTAATTGTTGTTTTATTGTTGTATAGACAATTACTTTATTCAACATTTAATGAAGAGCAAGCCAAAGTAAGTGGTATTCCAGTTGAAAAAATCAATTATTTGATTGTCTTTATGGCTGGGCTAACTGTTGTTACGTCAATTCAGCTAGTTGGTGTTTTGTTAATCTCAGCATTGTTTGTTATTCCAAATGTAACTGCAATAATGTATGGAAAGGGATTCAAAACAACAGCAATTCTTTCAATATCCTTTTCAATATTTTCAGTTGTTACAGGAATTTTAATTTCTTATGTTTTTGATATTACGCCAGCTGGGACAATTGTTTTGTTATCAATTGGATTGTTTGGAGGAACTATGGGAATAAAATCTATGGGCTTGTTATCTAAGAATTAACTAATAAATTTAGTCTTCTTTTGTCTTTAATACTTTTTACAAAAAATAATGATGTTGCAACTATTCCCATTGCAATTAATGGGGAAGCAAGTTCAGTATATTTTAATTCAAAACTTTCGGTTGTTGGTATTTGAGAGACTACTAAAGGAACTTCAGTAATTTTTACCATTCCTAACTTGTTTCCTTGTTGTTCAACAAACCACACATTATCTTTATCATCAGATGTCATAAATTGTACAAACGAGGAATTAGTTGGGATCGAAACTTCAATTAAATTATTGTTATGTGGATCATACGCTGCAATTTTATCAACTGTATGTTGTGCAAACCAAAGGTTGTCATATCTATCAAAAACCATTCCAAATGGAAGTGCCACTGGATCAGGTACTGGAATTCTATCAAAAGTCTCTAAAATTGGGTTAAATTTGACAATTCCCACGCCTGTGTGCTCTGCAATCCATAGATTTCCTTCCTTGTCAAAGATTAATGCCTCTGGTCCACGTAATGGAATATCATCTGAAAATTCTGTAATCTCATTATTTTCTGGGTTGATAAATCCTATCTTGCCAGGATTTGTTTCAGTAAACCATACTTTTCCTTCATTATCGATAGTCAATGCAAATGGCAATGATCTTTTATGTAATTGAATTTCCTCAAAAGTATTAGAGTCTGGAAGGTATTTCAAAATTTTATCTTTATTGTTTATGATAATCCAAATATTTCCTTCAAAATCTGCCTG
>JAUWQG010000049.1 GCA_030611185.1 Nitrososphaerota archaeon | reverse complement strand
CAACAGAAATTTGATCTACGTAATCGTTAGATTTTACATCCTCAGATAAATCAGATATTTTTCTAGCTAAATCTGGTGTATGTGGACCAACGATATGAGGTTCCAAGGTTGAGAGATTAATTTCAATAATTCTATCAAAGTATTTTTGTGGATCTTTTTCAATTTCTGGATCTGCAATCAATAATTCTTTATTTTGATTTGCAAGTTCTGCAATTTGTTCACGGTTTGTATATTTCAAATAAGTTTCCATTCTTGTATCATATGGAAATACTGAACAGGTTGCACCAACTTCTGCACCCATATTTGCAATGGTAGCTTTTCCAGTACAACTAATAGATTCAGTTCCCGGACCAAAATATTCAACTATAGAATTAGTTCCTCCAGAAACTGTAAGTTCTTCTGCTACCTTTAGAATAATATCTTTAGGAGCAGTCCACCCATTTAGTTCTCCAGTTAGTTTCACACCGATTCTTTTTGGATAAAGTAATTCCCATGGCATTCCGGCCATTGTTTCGGCAGCATCTAATCCACCAACGCCTACTGCAATCATGCCTAAACCTCCTGCATTTGGAGTATGAGAATCAGTTCCAATCATCAGTCCGCCAGGAAATGCATAGTTTTCAAGAACGACCTGATGGATAATTCCTGCTCCTGGTTTCCAAAATCCACACCCATATTTTGCAGAAGATGATTGTAAAAAATTGAAAACTTCACTGTTTTCATCCAGAGATACTTTCATGTCTGTATCACCTTCTACTTGAGCTCTGATCAAATGATCACAATGAACTGTAGTTGGCAAGGATGTCTGTTCAAGTCCTGCTTGCATGAATTGTAGCATAACCATTTGACCAGTTACATCTTGTAATGCTACCCTATCAGGTATAAGAAAAACATAGTTTTTTCCTCCATCAATATTTTCATGGGGAATTTCCTGAAGATGTCCAGATAGGATTTTTTCAGTTAGCGTTAATGGTCGTTTAACTACATTTCTATATTTCTCAATATTTTCTTGTGATTTTTTATAAACTTTAGATACTAATTCTGGAGTGCTATCAGTTTCCACAAAGAATATTGAAATTGCCCTGAATTTATTTTTAATTAAAATTCAAAAAAATAAAATTAGCTAGGCATGGTTTTTTCTTAACAATTATAAGCGAAAAACAGTTCTATAATTGATTATTGGGGTTTCAGAAGGTAAAATGAGGTGTTTAGATGGTCAATAAGGGTTTTCCAAAATTTGGAATGTCACAAGCAGGAGCTTTCGTAGCAGCTCTAAAAAATTACAATTTACCAGATTTCATTTTAGTTTTAGTAGCAAAAGAATGCAAATCAGACCTTCTTGAGAGAGGTAGAATTGATGACAGATTACAAAGTATGAATGATGACTCTCTAATGTTATTGCACAGAATTTTTGTTGATTGTGAGGAGGATACTGCTGGTAAATATGCCCAGTATAGATTCTTTGCATATGTATCAAGTATGTATCATAAATGCGAAGTTGTAGTAAATGAAACAATTCCTGGAGCAAGTGACAATAATCACAAAATACCTGTTGCAGTAAAGAATAATGGAATGTACATTGCCGTAGCCTACAACAAAGCAACTGGAAACCCAGTAAACAAAAAAGAAACCAAGAGATTTTATGATATGGTAGATGACATTAAGAAAGGAGATCATGGAACAATGTTAACAGATGCAATTTATGGTTCCTCAGTAGGTTTCAAAGGAGATGCTTTAGTGGAATTAGAAAACTTGAATAAATCAAGAGCAAGTGATCTTGAAAACAAACTTGATTTTAAAACTGCCAATTTTGAAAATAATATTTATTCAGTTACCAAGTGTTAGAAAAAAATTAGAACATTCAAAACTTAATTTTAGAATTTAATTTTCTATATTGGCAAATCTGATGTATCCATTGTAAGAAACATTGGTTTACCATCAGTTTTTTTAAAATCTTCCCCATATTGTTCAAAGTATAAATCAGAGAAAAGATGTTTTGTCCAAACATCATGTACATTATCAACAAATTTTTTGTGATTTTGCTGTCTTAATAGCTCATGAACTATTTCATGAGATACAGTAGTACAGTTTTTTTCTGCCATGAACAATGTGTCATGGGGATCTTGCGGAGATTGCCACCAGACCATTCCAAAATTTTCAGAATGATATCCCTCACATGTACAATCAGTCCAAATAGGTCTAAAGTGACATAGATAGAAATGATAAATTTCTTTTCCTCGTTGCTCATGATCACGGATTAATGCAGGAGTATCTAATTTTTGAAAAAGACTTCTAGGCTTTGTGATTAACTCGTCGCATTGAATTTCAAAGTCTTTTCCAAATTTTTCCTTTATCCATAATTTAAAAAATTGACCCATTTGCTGTATGTAATCAAATTCTGGTTTGCGTTTTTCTCGATCTTCTTCTTTTACTACAAAAATAAAATGTAGAATCATAATAAGAAAAAAGGGTGTTTATGTCTGACCTTCTATTCCCATAAGGGTTAGTGTTGATCGAATCTTCTCAATTTTTCGGATTTTCCAAGTAATTGTTTCACGCAGTTTTTCAACGGTGTCAGATTCAATTTTGGCCAAAATATCATATGCACCAAAAGTTCCATGAACTTCTTTTACACCTTCTAGGCCCTTCAATTGCTGTATAATAGCCTCTTCAGAACCTAGTTCACAGTTTATTAAAACATAAGCTGTTGCCATATTTCACATTAAACAAATCGACTATATCAATAAACCGATTTCAGGGGGTTATTTTTGAGAAATTTTAAGAATGGTTTCCCAAATATCTTTTGGTACAGGCATTACAGATAATCTAGATATTCGAATTAATTCCCAATCTTTGAATTTTTTTTGTTTTTTCATTTCATCCAAAGTAACAGGACGTTTTAGTGGTTTTTTGTATTTTACATCAACTGCAATGAATCTTTTATTGTCCTCTTTTGGATTTGGATACGGCTTTGAAATAATTTCCATGATTCCAACTGCCTGTCGTTCTGTACCAGTATGATAAAACAAAACCAGATCACCTGTAGACATATTTCTCATATGTTTTAAGGCAAGATTATTGTGGACACCATCCCAAATTGTTTCCTTATCTTTTTTTAGAGTTTCAAAATTATATCCTCTTGGTCCACTAGGCTCTTGTTTTGCTAACCAGTAATTTACCAATTTAGTTTTCAACTACATGAGTTTGTTTTATTTCTTTGATTATTCAAATGTCCCCCGGTTCTGACTCGCACAAGATCATTGGTATTTTAGCCAAAACCTCCTTGGGTTCTGAAACCGGGGTTGCCCTAAATGTAGCACACCTGGGTGAATTAGAAATCATTGGTATCAATACGATCGCATCATCCTAATCCGTCTGTATGCCTGCTCTTGGGCGTTTAAGAATAGATTTAGTCAAATATTAATCCAGATAGATGAATTTCAAAACCTACAACTGGAACACGGATTTTGTAATTTTCAATAGATTTAGAATTAATTTCCCCCATAACTCCAATTGTTTTTCCATTGACTAGGATGGAGGCAGTTCTGCCTTTCTCAAAAGTTTCGTGAGTCGAAGTTTTTGTTTTTATTTCTAAACTAAAGCCTGTTTGAAGTGCTGCCTGTAAAATTGATTTTATTTCAGTAAAATTTGCATCTGGGTGAGCACTAACGGCAGCAAAAGAAGTTTTCTCATTTATTGGATTATCCTCAAGAAATATAGTTCCAGTTTCAAATAATTTTTGGGGATATGATTCATGAATGTTTCTAGAAAGATTTTCTAGTAATCCAGGAAGTATCGAGTCTCGCAAAATTGTATGTTCTTGACTTTTTGAATCAAGTACGGAAATAATTTTTGTAGCATTTCTATTAGTCATCTCATAGAGAACCCGTTTACTTGATAGACTAGAATTCAAAGCTTCAAGATATCCAAGGCCAATCATTATCTGACTAAGTGATTTTAGTTGAATAGATATCGGATTTATTTGGCCAAGTGTTTGAGAAGAAGACAAGGTAGGCTTAAGATTTTGAATTCCATAACCCAAAGCAGTTTCTTCCACTAAATCCATAGGTCCAAAAATGTCAAATCTATATGCAGGAATTGTACAGATAATATTTTTTCCTTTAATGGATGCATCCAACCTAGATTTTTTCAATGATGAAATTATTTTTGAAGTACTTAGATTCAAGCCAAGCATTTGATTAATCAATGTGGGATTGACAGAGATTTTTTTTGGTTCAAGTTTTGGTGAGGAATTTTTTGCACCAGAGATTTTTACAGATTCTAAAGTAAATCCAGCAGTTTGCAAAATGGTTACAACAACTGAAAGCATGTCTTCAGCATCTTCTTTATTGATTCCAGTTACTTCAACAAAGAGATTTTTTGTTTTGGTTGTAATAGTTGTAATTGCTGCATTAATTATTGGAGGAAAAGATACTGTATCACCATTTGAATCAATTATCATTGGAACCTGTGCAGAATTTCCTAAAATGTACCCATAATCTCTACCTACATCTGTGTTTTCAAGGATATGAGAGACAGAACTCTCTTTAGTTGATTTGAGGGGAATGAATTTTGCATTTCTGTTAGTTGTTGTGTATGTTAGAGGAAATGAAATTTTGTCAAGATCATGAATACCGATTGAAGATTTTTTTCGTTTTCTACCGATTCCCATATGAAGATCTTCTTGCATTTGTATGAGTTGTTCAAGAATTTCTTCGTTAATTTTGCCATTTTTTGCAACAATTCCTGTTACATATGGACGAATTTTAGAAACACCAGATTTGACATTAATTGAATATTCATTTGATTTTTTTATTTTGAGTTTTAATGCTCCAGTTTTAATTCCAAGCAGACCCTGTAATCCTAAGGCAATTCCAATGTCAGTAGAATAATCCGGTCTATTTGGACTGTATTCAACTCTAACCAGATTTTTGTCCTCAGATTCAATATCTAAGCCTAAAAATGGTAAAGAATCAGAAATTTGTTTTTTTGAGACTTTTCCAATCAATTTTTGGAGTCTAGAATAGGATAATGCAATTACTGGCATTTTGTAGCACCCCTTAACCATTTTAGATCATTATTGTAAAATTCTCTGACATCGTCTAGACCATACTTTAGCATTGCAATTCTTTCAATTCCTCCACCCCAAGCAAGAACGGGTTTTGTAATCCCAAGAGGTTTTGTTACTTCGGGTCTGAAAATCCCCATTCCAAATAGTTCAATCCATTTTCCTAATCTTTCATTATACACCATAGTTTGAAGCGATGGTTCTGTGTATGGGAAAAATGTTGGCCAGAATTTTATTTTGGTAATCCCAATTCGTTTATAAAATTCTCTTTGAATTCCCATTAAATTTCGAAGGGAAGCATCTTTTCCAACAACAACACCTTCAATTTGATTAAATTCTACAAGATGTTTGTAGCTGACCTTTTCATTTCTAAACACGCGGCCAAGCGAGAAAACTCTGGCCTCATCAGGTTTGTTCTCGGCCAGATGTTTAATGGTAACACAAGTAGTATGAGTTCTTAGAACCATTTTTCGGGCTTCATTAATATCCCAATAATATCGCCAATTTTTTTTGTGAGATTCAGAAACTTTTCTAATTTGTTCTGGAGTTCCAATTTTTTTGGCAGAAATGCCATCAAGATAAAACGTATCTTGTAATTCTCTTGCAGGATGATCTTGCGGAGTAAAGAGAGCATCAAAGTTCCAAAAGCTTGGTTGTGTCATATTTCCTAAAATTTCTGTAAAACCCAAAGTGACAAAAATTTCACGAATTTCATCAATTGTATCTTTTAGTGGATGAGTTCTTGCAACAAATACTTCAGGCACTTTTGCTTCGACATCTATTGCGCCTGAATCTGAACTTGTTACATCCAAAGTTTGTGCATTTTTTGATAAGCTGATTTCTTTTGTTTTAACGATATTTTCAACTAAAAAATCTGGCCTTTTCAAAAGACTTGCTAAATCATTCTTTTCAAGTATAGATTCAGAAATAGTACCTTCCCCAATTTGTTTTAGAGTTTTTTCTCCAGCAAGACTAGAAGGATAATTTTTTAGAGAAATTTCATTTCCATTTGAGCTTATCCAATCATTTCTTTTTGCTAAACCCATAGCAGGCCCAAAAACTGAACCTAGTTCTTTTTGTAAGTCAGATATAGTCATTGAATTTTTTTTTATTAAATCTAATAGCCTTCTTTCAGGTAATCCCTTTTGAAAAGATTCTAATCCATTTTTTCCTAGACTGAAATTGGTGTTTTTGGATTCATTTACTATTGCTAATTCTTTGAGTTTGAGCCATTCTATTCCTCGTCTAATTTGGTCAGGAGAAAGCTGTGTTAATTTTTCCAATTTTTCTGGAGTTAGTTTTGATTCAGTTTTTAATACAGAAATAATTTTTTTTTCAATTTCATGAAAAACTTGTGACAATAGCAGAAAGTTCGAAAAAGACTTTTTAAACCTTAACCTAAGTGAAATTGAATGTCAACTGAGGACTTTATTGTAACTCCATGGCATGTTGAAGGCAATATTGATTATGATAAATTAACCAAACGGTTTGGTACTGAAAGAATTTCATCAGAACTTCTTGATAGAATTAAGAAAAATACAGGCGAGGATCACTTTATGCTCAGACGGGGGGTTTTTTTCTCTCACAGAGAAATGAACAGAATTTTAGAAGATTACGAGAAAGGTAAAAAATTCTTTCTTTATACCGGAAGAGGCCCGTCAGGTCATACCCATATTGGACATTTAGTGCCTTGGGTTTTTGCAAAATGGCTTCAGGAAAAATTTGATGTAAACATGTATTTTCAGCTTACCGATGATGAGAAATTTTATGCAAAGTCAAATCTGACCTTAGAGGATACCAAAAAATTTGCATATGAAAATGCTTTAGATTTTATTGCTCTTGGCTTCAAACCAGAAAATACAAAAATTATAATCAATACAAGAAATATTC
>JAUWQG010000144.1 GCA_030611185.1 Nitrososphaerota archaeon | reverse complement strand
TATAAAGCCCCGAGCAACCGATTGTCATTAAGGAATGAGTAAGATACTAGAAAAAGCACTAAAAGATGCCTTAAAAGAAGACAAGATTACAATGGGTGCCAAACAAGTGTTGAACTCTGTAAAAAATTCCAAACTAATTGTTTTATCTCAATCTGTGGAAAAAGGAATATTTGAGAAAATTCAAACAAATGCACAAAAAGAAAAAATTCCCTTTGTTAACTTTCAAGGAACTTCTGTCGCATTAGGTAGATTATGCGGACTACAATTTAGAATTTCAACACTGTCATTCACATCTCTAACTGATGCAAATATCAAATCAATTCTTAAAGATACAGAAACTGAGGAAACAAAATGAGAATTTTTAAGACATCAAATGTAGATTTAAATGAGACAAATTTTTTCCGGAGATAATTAAGATTTAGTATGACACAATCAATCAAACTTACAACTGAACAAATGCGTATGATGTCTCTTTTCCAAAATGTCACAGGTGCAACAGCTCGTGATTGTATTGATGATGAAAAACAAGACCGTGTAATTTTTGTGGTAAATACAGGTAAAATGGGATTAGCAATTGGAAAAGGTGGTTGTCACATTAAATCATTGCAAAATATTGTAAAACGTAATGTAGAGCTTGTTGAATTTGATGAAGATCCAACAAAATTTTTGACCAATTTACTAAATTCTAAATTAATTTCTGAAGTTAAAATAAATACACGAGCAGATGGGACTAAACAGGCAATAATTATGGTGGATCCAAGAAAGAAGGGCATTGTAGTTGGACGTGAAGGAAGAAACGCCGAAAAAGCAAGGTTACTTGCAAAACGGTATTTTGATATATCCAGCGTGCTCATTAACAGTCCTCAAAGAGCAACATTGGAGCTGTAAGATATGAGAAAATCACCGCTTGGATTATTTGCAGGACGTGTCCTTAAAGAGAAAAAAAAGAAACAAAGATGGGCAATATCTAGTTACAAAAGAAGAAAGCTAGGAATTGATAAAAAAGCAGATCCACTTGGTGGCGCTCCTCAGGGAAAAGGAATTGTTTTAGAAAAGGTAGGAATAGCTGCAAAACAGCCAAACTCTGCTATTAGAAAATGTGTTAGGGTTCAATTAATTAAAAATGGTAAATCAGTCACTGCATTTTTGCCACGGGATGGTGCAATGAACTTTATTGATGAACACGATGAAGTACACATACAAGGAATGGGTGCCACACAAGGCGGTGCAATGGGTGATATTCCTGGAGTTCGATTCAAAGTATTCAAAGTAAATGGTACTTCCCTTCATGAACTAGTAATTGGTAAAAAGGAAAAACCTAGGAGATAAAATTGGCTGAAACTAAAAATCTATTATTGTTTAGAAAATGGGATTTATCTGACATTGAAGTAAAGGACCCAGGACTAAAAACTGCAATATCATTAAGAAAACAAATCTTACCATATACATACGGACGATCTGCTCTTAAGCGATTCAATAAAGCTGAAGTTAACATTGTTGAGCGACTCTGTAACAAAACCATGCACTTTGGGAAAAAATATGCTAAAAATACAGGAAGAATGACTGGAAAAAAAGTTAGAGTACTAAACACCATTAAAGTTGCTTTTGATATTATTTCTCTTAAAACTGGACAAAACCCAGTTGAGGTTTTAGTTAGGGCCATAGAATACTCTGCTCCAAATGAAGATACTACAAGAATTGTTTATGGTGGAACCGTTTACCATGTTTCAGTTGATGTTGCCCCAATTAGAAGAGTTGATTTGGCTTTAAGATTTATTTCAGATGCTATCAAAGAATCTACTTTTTCTAATCCAAAACCCATTGAAGAACATATGGCTGAACAACTTATTTTGGCATCCAAAAATGATTCTAACGCTCCATCTGTCAAGAAGAAAAATGAGCTAGAACGAATAGCTCAAGCATCTAGATAGAATTTTTCAAGTAGCCCGAGGCAGATTCGAACTGCCGTCTCCGCCTATCCACTCTTGAGATCCAGAGGGCAGAATCCTTGATCTAAAATTATTTGACCGCTAGACTATCGGGCTACCAAAATAACTTCAGAGGAGTTAGAATATAATTATTTGGTACTTACTTTATCCTAACTTCATGAATTGCAGTTGCATAATTGCAATCAGCTTTTAATCGCATGTATGGAATTAATCTAAAATGGATAGAGTATAGATGATTTTCTTTTAATAAAATTTCTTTTTGCATTAGAGAAACTAATCCCCGAGATGTGGTTGAAACATCTACATTTTTTTTAATACATATTTCATCACGTTTTTTTTGATATTGTTTTAATGTAAAGGCGACATCATTTAATTCTAAAATTAAAGGCCAAATAACTTCTGCCCATACAAATCTTCTATTTTCTGTGGCTGATGCATATTTTCCTTTTTCACTCAACATTAATAACATCTACAAAAGATGTTATAACTTAATACTTGTCTCAAAAAGAAATTGAAGAGTCGTTGAATCTTTTAGAAAAAGATTGGGATGTTGATCCAGGTTTACGACAATTTATGTTGGGTAAAATCACCACTGTTTCAGACTATCCAATTAAAGTCAAAGATGTAGTTTTTCATATTCCATATCTTGAATCAGAAAAAAAATACATTTTATGGAAATGCTTTTGGCCTGATTGCCATAACTGCTGCGATAGACAAGGAAGACTACCATTAACTTCTGATGATCTTATTATAATTGGCAAGGGTCTAAAGTATCAAAAAACTTCAGATTTTATAAAAAATGAAACCATAACTGTTACTTATCAAGAACCAGGTCCATCTGGACAATCTACGACAATGACTACAATTAATTTAAAAAGAAAAAAAGATGAGACACTGCAAGATGACGGAACTCATATCTCTTGTAGATTTTTAGATGACAAGGGAGGTTGTAGCATGCATCCTGATCGTCCTGGAGTGTGCTATTTGTATCCGTTTTCTACATGGCTTGAAAATGAAAAAGGAATTGCACGAGTTCATGCTACGTATCAATTTA
>JAUWQG010000027.1 GCA_030611185.1 Nitrososphaerota archaeon | reverse complement strand
GAAATGCCAATAGTAGTAGAAATTATCTTGTTTCCTTCAAGAATTACATTTTGCTCAGGTCTGAATGGGCCAGTTGTAACTACATCGCCGGGGATAACATATTTTCTTCGATTATCCATTACTGCATTACCTCAACTGAAGCAGAACCTTTGGTTATAGAACCTAACCTGTCTATCACGTTGGGCCTTGCTGCAGCGGGTATTTCAAGTATTGCTTTTAATGAACCGTTATTTTGCCATTCTTCATTTTTTAGAGAACCTACTGATTTTAAAACTGCATAAGATTGAGATGCAAATTGTGCAGGTATTGTAATTTCAAGAGATAGGTTTTCAGATTTCAAAGGAATGATAGAACGTAGTTTTTCTACAATGTCCTTTACTTGTTCGTCAACATTTTTTTGAGGGTCTACAGATACTCTTGCATCCTTCATTGCTTGCTCTATTCTTAATGGAGGGTGTGGTAAATGAGTTCTAGGATCCACATAGGTCTTTGAGATAAATTCTACTAGTTGTCTTTTTTTGTCATCTACCATTTTTCGTCTTTGATCAGTTGTAAGATTTAGGTTACCCTTTTGAAGAATTATTTGAGCAATCTCTGCTAAATCTGCTGTTTTGAAGGCTTTCAGTAATTTCTCTGTTGAAGGTTTTGTCCCTTTGCTAGAATCGGTATAGATATCATCAGAAACTAAGACTGCTGAAAGGTCTTTTTTCTTTCCCATTTTGAATTCTAATGCAGGATCAGGCTTGACTAAAATCTCAAATTTTTCTCCTTCAAAGGAAAACTTAACTACCGTAACATCGACCATTTATGAAATTAGATAATACAATTAGGTATTTATCTATGCGTGGAACTAGCTAGATTTTTATTTGGACTTTGAAAATTTTCAGTTAAGATTTGTCTTCATTAGAAATTATTTCAAAAGATGAGAGTAAAATGTCAATAAAGCTAAAAAACATCCCATTACAGTATGCAAATGCCTTGCGAAGGATTTGTCTAAATGGAGTTCCTGTTTTTGCAATAGATACAGTTGACATTATAGAGAACTCTTCAGTTTTACCAGATGAAGGTTTAGCACATAGATTAGGTTTGGTGCCAATAAAGACTGATTTGACAAGATTTAATGAACCATCAAAATGTGAGTGTCAAACTGAAACAGGATGTTCAAATTGTAAAGTAATGCTTGTTTTAGATTCAGGAGAAACGGATGTATCTAAAACCATCTTAACTGATGAACTAACTTCAGAAGATGATTCTATCAAACCATCTTCTGATAAAATCCCTATTGTTCAATTAGCTCCAGGGCAACGAGTAAAGTTGGAATGTTATGCCAGACTTGGTCGTGGACGAGAACATGCTAAATGGAACTCTTCGAACATTGCAACCCTAGTAGATACAGACAAAGAAAATGAGAAAATTCTTACAGTAGAAACAACAGGTGCCCTAAATCCTGAAGAAATAATTCTTGCAGGAGTAGAAGAACTCGGAAAGGGAATTGGAGAGTTCAAAGACATGGTCGAGCAATTAAAAGAATAATTCAAGCATAGACATTATATTTGGGTTTTAAACCGCATTATTCACATGACTAGCCAAGTAGTTATTCAAATGGCAAAGGATCTAAAGAAAGCATCAACCAAAAATGATGCCCCAATTTGGGCTAAATTGGCAGAATATGCCTTAAAGCCATCTATCGCTAGAAGAGATATCAACTTGTACAGGATTAGTCAGCTTACAAAAGATAATGACACTGTAGTTTTTCCAGGTAAAGTTCTTGGAACCGGAAATGTGTCTCACAAAATAACATTATGTTCATTTTCCATTTCAGAATCTGCCGCCAATAAAATCATAGAAAGTGGTGGAAAATTAAGCTCATTTTCAGATTTAATAGAAAAAAATCCTACAGGGAAAGGAGTTGTTTTACTTGGCTAGTCAAGAAAACACAGTTTCAATTAGTACACCAATTGTAGTGGATGCAACAGATCACATCGCAGGAAGATTATCATCTAATGTAGCAAAACTACTTCTTAATGGCAACAGAGTATCAGTAGTAAATTGCGACAAGATTATGATTAGCGGAACTAGAAGCAACATCATTAGTGAATATAAAGAGTTTTTAGAGATTAACAGCATTAACCATTGGAAACATGGTCCAAAACATCCAAGACGACCTGACACCATAATGAAAAGAATGATCAGAGGAATGCTACCAAGAGAAAAATCATCAGGAATAGCAGCACACAAAAGACTTCGTACGTTTATTGGAAGTCCAAAAGAAGTAAAATCCATTAAAAAAACTAAATTTGAAAAAGCAATGATCAAAAAAGCTTCATCAAACTATACAACCATGGCAGAACTTGGAAGAACTATAGGGTGGACTGAATGACAGTACCCAAAACAGAAATCTATTTTGCAACTAGAAAGACTGCTAGTGCTCACGTGTACATTACTAAAGGTCAAGGTAAAGTAAGAGTAAACAATGTTCCAGTTGAAATGATGCCTCAAGAAACAGCACGGGAAGTTATTCTTGTACCTCTTGAAATTACTGGTGATTTGAGAGATAAAATTGACATTTCAATTAGAGTAAGAGGTGGAGGTGTAATGGGCCAAGCAAATGCAATATCTGTTGGAATTTCAAGAGCATTAACTGGTTGGACTAAATCTAAAAAAGAACCAAAGGATCACCCATTTCCCAAATCAACCAGAGAAGATCTTAGACAGAGAATTACAGATTTTGACAAGTATTTGATTAGTGGTGACGCTAGAAGAAAGGAACCAAAGAAATTTGGTGGCCCAGGCGCTAGAAGAAGAAAACAGAAATCATACCGTTAGACCGTGAAAGCAGTAATTTTAGCTGGCGGTAAAGGAACAAGAGGAAAACCATATACGGAATATTTTCCAAAGGCCATGACTCCAATTAATGAAAAGCCTTTGATTGATTATATTGTTAGATATCTAAACTCATTTAATTTTGTTAAAGAAATAATCATTATTTCTGATTTTAATGGATTGGGTGGGCAGATTAAAAATTATTATCAAAACTCAAAGATTGGCAAAAAAATCTCTTTTGTTCAAGATTCTCAAAGTGGGACAGGAGGAGATCTGCTACATGTAGGAAAAAAGTTAGATGGCGAATCAGGATTTATTTTGTGGTTTGTAGATAATTTGTGTGCAATAGATCTCAAAAAAATGAACGAATATTTCATAGAAAAGAAAAGCACAGCATGCATTGCAACTAGAACAAAAAGGAAAGAAGAAACAGGATTTGCAATAGTAGAGAAAGGAATCGTAAAACAGTTCAAAGAAAAACCCACTATGAAATTACCAATGTCAGAATGCTTAGGAATTTACATTTTGGGAAAAGATATTGTAAGAAGAATAAAGGCAAAATCAAAACAAAATGAGATTAACCTATCATTTGATATTTTACAAGAGCTATCAAAAGAAGGAAAAATTAGTGCTTTTGATATTGGAGATAATCAATGGATAGACGCAGAGTCTCCTATGACATTAGAGAGAAACAAAAAGGAAGTAAAAAAAATTATAACACAGATGGGATTTTAGATTGTTTTTCAAATTCAGAGATTTTATCTTCAAATTGTAATGTTTGAGAAATATCATCCAATCCTTCTAAAAGAATTTTCTTCTTGTGAGAGTCAATATCAAATGAAATTTGTTCAGAATTTGTTTTTAAAATTTGATTTTCGAGATCTACTTCTAATTCTCCTGATTCATGTTTTAATTTTTCAACGTTCTTTTCTTCTAATTTTATTGGTAAAATCCCATTTTTGAAGCAGTTGCTAAAGAAAATATCTGCAAAAGAAGGCGCAATTATGACTGAAAATCCATAATCTTGTAGAGCCCATACTGCATGCTCTCTGCTAGAGCCGCATCCAAAATTCTCACCAGTTACAAGAATCTTAGAGTTTTGATATTTTTTGTCATTTAAAATAAAATCTTTTTTTTGATTTTCATTTTCATCATATCTCCAATTGAAAAACAAATATTTTCCAAATCCAGACTTTTGGATCAATTTTAGGAATTGTTTTGGAACAATTTGATCAGTATCTACATTTACCTGATCCAGTGGAGTAACAATTGTTTTGATTTTTTTAAATTTCTCCATATTAATTCAAATCCAAATTCCTAACATCAACAAAATGTCCTTCTATGGCAGCAGCTGCGGCCATAACTGGACTAACTAAATGAGTTCTGCCACCAGTACCTTGTCTTCCTTCAAAATTTCTATTAGAGGTACTTGCACATCTTTCACCTGGAGATAAAATATCAGGATTCATCCCCAAACACATACTGCATCCAGCTTCTCTCCATTCAAAATTAGCATTTGTAAAAATTTTATCAATTCCCATTTCTTCTGCTTGTTTTTTTACCATTTGAGAGCCCGGTACCACCATAGCTCGTACTTTTTCAGATACCTTTTGACCTTTGATAACTTTAGAGGCCTCGACTAAATCTTCGAGTCTGGCGTTAGTACATGATCCAATAAACACCCTATCAATATTGATTTCAGTGATAGGAGTACCTTGTTTGAGATCCATATACTCAAGAGCTTTTGCAGCAGCTTTCTTCTGATTTTGATCATTTTTTGAATAATCTTCAGGAGATGGAATAGATTCAGTAACATCACATGTCATGCCAGGATTAGTACCCCAACTTACCTGAGGAGCAATATTGTCAATATGAAGAGTAAATGTTTTGTCGAATTTTGCATCAGGATCTGTTTTGAGATGTTCTTTCCAATATTCTACAAGATTTTCATAGTTTTTTGGAGTATATTGCCTATTTCGAAGATAATCAAATGTCTTTTCATCAGGAGAAACAAGTCCTGCTCTTGCTCCAGCTTCGATGGACATATTGCATATTGTCATTCTTTGCTCCATAGAAAGATCAGTGATTCCTTCACCAGAATATTCTACAACAGTTCCTGTTCCGCCTGCTGTGCCAATGTTTTTGATGATTGACAAGACAATATCCTTTGCAGTTACTGCATGTGGATTTTTTCTTTTTCCGTCCACTTTAATTTCAAAAGATTTTGGTTTTTCTAACCAAATGGTTTGTGATGCTAAAACATGTTCTACATCACTTGTACCGATTCCAAATGCTAATGCTCCAAATGCGCCATGAGTTGAGGTATGGCTATCGCCGCAAACAATTGTGGAACCAGGTAAAGTGATTCCTAGTTGAGGACCAATAACATGTACGATTCCCTGATTGGGACTGGTCATATCAAATAATTTAATTCCGAAATCTTTACAATTTTTTTCCAAAGTTTGAATTTGAATTGCCGATGTTTGGTCTAAGATGGGTAAACTTCGATCGTTTGTAGGGACATTATGATCCATTGTGGCAATAGTTAGATCAGGTCTTCTAACTGCTCTGTTATTCATTCGTAATCCATCAAAAGCTTGTGGCGAAGTTACTTCGTGAACAAGATGTCTGTCGATATATATCAAAGAAGGGATATTTTCTTTTTCTACAACAATATGTGAATCCCAAATTTTTTCAAAAAGTGTTTTCCCCATTTTGATCCTAATCCGGTTTGTATTTGAAGAGACCACCAGCCTTTATTATTTTTCCAATAATTTCTGAAAATGGTTTCATTTTGTATGTTTGATTTTTTGTAATATTTTTGATTTCATTTAAGCTAACATCAATATCAATTTCATCGCCCTCAGAGATATTTTGATAAGCATTTTCATCAATTTCTATTGGCAACAAAAAAGCACCATCTACTGCATTTCTGTAAAAAATTCTCGCAAAAGAAAGAGCAAGAACTGCCTTTATTCCCGAATGGGAGAGAGCAATGGGAGCATGCTCCCTAGATGAACCACAACCAAAATTTTTGCCAGATAAGATAAAATCACCTTCTTTAACCTTGGAATGAAAATCAGGATCTAATCCCTCCATAGCATGAGTAGCCAATTCAGCATAATCATGGATTTTGAGGTATTCTCCAGGAATTATTACATCAGTGTCAATGTTATCTCTTTGATATTTGATTACGTTTCCTTTCAATTCAAGTCCCTCGGATCAGTAATTTTACCAGTGACTGCAGATGCCGCTGCGACAAGTGGAGATGAAAGATAAGTTTGAGATTCAACATGACCCATTCGTCCTGGAAAGTTTCTATTTGTTGTACTAATACAAATTTCATCTTTTGCCAACACTCCCATATGAGCTCCGCAACATGCCCCACATGTTGGAGGCCCAACTGTAGCCCCAGCATCTAAGAATATTTTCAAAAGACCATTCTCCATTGCACGTTTGTATATAGAAATAGCAGCGGGTAAAACTTCAGTTCTAATCTTTACTTTTCTTCCTTTGAGGATTTTTGCAGCAGCTTCAAGATCTTCATATTTTGCCCCAGTGCAAGAACCAATGTATGATTTATCCAAATCAACATTTGGAGCTTCTCTTACTACAACCGTGTTATCTGGAGAGAATGGTTTTGCAACAGTTGGTTCCATTTCTGAACTTTCGTATTCGTATACTTTTGCATATTCTGCATCAGAATCTCCTTTAACAAGAGTAATGTTACTAGCACCTCTACTTGTGAGATAATCTACCACCTTTTGATCTGGCTCTACAATACCATTCTTTGCCCCGGCTTCTGTGGTCATGTTACAAAGAGTAAGTCTACTTTCAACTGACATTTCATCTATTCCACTTCCTCCAAATTGCATTGTTCTGTATGCACCCCCGTCAGTTCCTATGTCTCCAATTATTTTCAAGATTAGGTCTTTTGCCATTACATGATCGGGTAGTTTACCATTAAGCTTAAAGTACAAAGTTTCAGGAACTTTGAACCAAATCTTTCCATTCAATAAAACATATGCAATATCAGTATGACCTAAACCACAGGCAAATGCACCTAAAGCACCTGTTGTGTTTGTATGAGAATCACCTCCAACATATACTTCGCCAGGTAAAACCAAAGCTTCCTCGTGGGATAGTGTATGGCAAATACCGTATTGGCCCATTCCATATTTGAAGTGTTTTTCAATACCATAATTCTTTGTAAAGTTTTGTAATTTTACAATATTTTCAGCAGAAATTTTTTCAGCAGAAGGAACAAAATGATCCTCAGCTACCCATACCTTTGAAGAATCCCATAATTTGTCAACATTAATTCCCTGTTTTCTTAATTTATCAAATACCTTAATTACGCCAGGGCCAGAAACATCGTGAACCATTACCTTGTCTATGTCAGCAAATATCACATCGTCAGGAGACACTTTTTCTCTTCCTGATCCACGAGCAAGAATTTTTTCCACGATATTCATAATCGAAAAAGTCCCCTTTACAGATTAAAAGCTTTTCAGAAGAATAAAAAAGAAAAGAAATTCTATACAAATTATGTCACTTACTGTATCAGCCTTGCTCTCAGAAAGAAAAAAGGGTAAGTTTGATGTTTTTGAGGCACTCTTAGAAACATTAGAGAGAAACAAGATGAATTTACAAGAAAATGATGTTCTAGTAATTTCCACAAAATACATCTCAAATTCCCAGGGAAGAATAGTAAGTACCCATGACATTAAAGTGTCAAAGAAAGGATTAGAGACTTCTAATAAATTTCAGATGAAACCAGAAATATCAGAAATAGTCCTTAGAGAAACAGATAAAATTTTTGGCGGTATTGCCGGTTTTGTGATAACTTCAGCAGAAAATATTATGGCACCAAATGGAGGAATTGACAAATCAAATGCAAAAAAAGATCAAATCATATTGTATCCAAAAAATCCATTTTTAGTAGCTGAGCAAATTAGAAGAAAGATATTTTTGAAATTTTTAATCCATATAGGAGTAATTCTTGTAGATAGTCGTTTGATGCCTGCAAGGGTTGGCACATCTGGGGTTGCAATTTCTTGTGCAGGAATTGAACCTGTTCTAGATATGAGGTCAGAGAAGGATCTTGATGGAAATCCATTGAAAGTTACATTTCAAGCAGTAATTGATAATATTGCAACAATAGCAAATCACAAAATGGGTGAAGGAGCAGAATCAAAACCTTTTGCAATAGTAAGAAATTCCGGAGCCCAATTAACAGATAGAAAAATCAATCCTTCGGAAATGGCAATATCTCCAGACCAATGTGTCTATGTAAGAGGATTGTCAAACACCTAAGAATAGGTAATTACGCCTTCTGCTTTAAATAGAAGTTTTCTTTTGTTCCTTTCAATGGAGTATATGACAAGTTATCCAAAAACAGTGTCATTTCTTGATGGATTGAAACATAGAATTAATGTAGACAATAAAGAAGGACTAGAACAACTTCATATTGTAGTTAAGAAAAATTTTGAAGAGTTATTACAAATTTTTACCTCAGAGGGATTTACCAAAGTAAAATTTGAACACAAACAGCCAGATCAAATTGGAAGTGGGCTGAACCTTAAACTGAAAAAACCTTGGGAAATACATGTAAGAATGGTTGATTTGAAAAAGGGATTAATAGGAATTCATGCAGAAGTTGAAGTTTCACGAGATTATATTCAACATCTATTTTCTCAGAGAACACCTGTTGTATATGAAATAGAAGAAATTCTGAAAAAATATCAGATAGAATACAATTTTTGGCATGACAAAATCAAAAAAAATGTTCAAATAATTCTCGATAATTACAAAGTAAAGCTTTCTACACCTAGTCTCCCAGTTTTTGCTTGGAAGCCCATGATGTTTGTAATTAGTACGGTTAGTATTTTCTATTTGTGGAAATATATCAATACAATCTAGAAGGCAGGAAAAAACCTCTAGATACCAAGATTCTCTTCTTTGGTCAATTCTAGAAAGACCTTATCGCCTACGGCCAAACCCATTTCTTTGTATTCGTGCATTTCAAGTTTTAATTGAGTGGTTCCAGCTTGCATTCCAATTCCACCCCCTCCAGACAACATTTTATTCAAATCTTTCATCATATCGTTCATGTTTGAGAAACCCATGACTTTGGATCCTCCAAGTGGATTTTGAGGAGAATTAACTCCTTCCTTTAGATCTTTAATAGAGGATAAAGAAACTACGACGTATGGTGCCCCATCAGGTGCAGAATCAATACTTTTTACAACATATTCTTTCTTCATAGATTAGGTAAAAAATTCATTCCTTATAATTTTAGTTTTTATTGGGATTTTTTACAAAATGCCAAAATTTTGAAGATTTAATTATAAAATTCATGGTTTTGAATCAGTGTCAGAAAATAATTTGAAAACAAATCTCAGATACTATGGGATTTCCCCATGGGAGATTGAAGTAATGTATAGTTATCTTAATGCAAGATTTTCTATTTCTCAAGAAGAAATTGAATCGGACGATGAAGATTTTGTGAGCTTTCTTGACTGGGATATTCCACTTGCATTTAATGAAGAATTTTTCAAATGGTTTGAATTTAAGCGATGGGAGCAAATCAAAGCTATTTTTAAAGAAATGAAGCGACGTCGTGGATCTGGAAATGCAATAAAAATAAAAATTAATTTTTTAGGTAATCCAAAAATTTCCTTTGTTTTAGATACAGAAGAAAAGCAATGGTTTGACAATGCAATAGAGAAAATTGATTTTGTTTTAGAATTACTCCCATATCATACAGATCCAGAAAAATTACCCTCGGATGTTTTAGAATTAATTTACAAATTCGATCCAAAATCAATCAGATGGCGTCTGAATTTGGTAATGTCAAAAGAAAAAAAATACATCTTCAGAGGAGATACATGGATTCCCCTTAAGTGAGATCTTTTTGTAATGGCTCTAGAAGCCCATGAAGTTCTTTGTATTTTGATTCCACAAATTCCAATGCATCAGTAAGTTTTTTTGATTTTCCATATTTGTAGCGTACCA
>JAUWQG010000041.1 GCA_030611185.1 Nitrososphaerota archaeon | reverse complement strand
GAAAATGTTAATGTCAAATTACCAAAGGGAAATTTCATTAAAATTCCGATTCATTTTTGTGAATTTGAAAAGAGTAAAGCTCGTTGTTCTGTAATTAAAGATGGAGGAGATGATCCAGATGTTACACATGGTGCTGAAATTATTGTAGATTTGTCTTTTACAGATATGAAAAACAATATTGAGATTGATGGGGGGGAGGGAGTTGGAATTGTTACTAAACCTGGATTAGGTTTGGAAATCAACAAAGCAGCTATAAATCCAGTTCCAAAAAAAATGATTAATGAGAATTTAACAGAAGCTGCTGGTAACCTTTTGTTAGAAAAAGGAATCAAAATCATAATTTCAGTCCCAAAAGGAAAAGAGCTAGGGCCAAAAACAGACAATCCACGAATTGGAATATTACATGGAATTTCAATTTTAGGGACTAGTGGTATTGTTATTCCGTTTTCTACTGCATCATATGCTGCATCTATTAGACAAAATCTAGATGTAGCAATTGCAATGGGAAATGATACAGTTGTCCTTACAACGGGGGGTAGAAGTGAAGATTTTGCAAAAAAAATAATAGATTTGCCGGAACATTGTTTTGTTCAAATGGGAGATTTTTCAGGATATACAATCCAACAATGCTCAAAAAAAAATATCAAGAAAGCATATGTTGTGGGATTTATTGGTAAATTAGCAAAAATGGCCGCTGGAGTAAAGCAAACTCATGTCAAAGGATCAAAGGTGGATATGAAATTTTTGTCAGAATTGGCCGGAAATTGTGGGGCAAATGAAATAATAATTGAAAAAATCCTAAAAGCAAATACTGCAAGACACGTATCAGAAATAATTAAAGAAAATAAGATAATGGGATTTTTTGAGCAAATTTGTGAAAAAACATACAAACAAATGAAAAAACATTCAGAAGAAAAGATTTCTTTAGATGTAATATTGTTTGATTTTGAGGGAAATATACTTGCAAAAAAATCCTAGTAGTAAGGTATTTTATTAATTTTAGAACGCTTTTAGTGTGGAAAAAGTTTCAGTTCTTGCAATTACTAAAAATGGAATAAATATAGGAGCTAAAATAAAAGAAATTTTTCCTAGTTGGAATGTATATGCTCCCTCAAAATTTTCAAATGATAAGGAAATAAATTGGTATTTTGAGCCTACGTCGGAAAAAATTATCGAGTTATTTAAGAATAGTAATGCGTTAATTTGCTTATTTTCATTAGGAGCAGTAATTAGATTAATAGCTCCACATTTGAAAGATAAAAAAAATGATCCTGCAGTTATTGTTATTGATGATAAAATTAATTTTGTAATCAGCGTATTATCTGGGCATTTAGGTGGGGCAAATGAATTAACACAAACTATAGCTGAAAAATTAAATTCTAAAGCAGTGATTACCACAGCAGCAGATGTAAACAAAACTATTGCTGTAGATCTTGTAGGAAGAGATTTTGGATGGAGAATTGAGGATGATTCCACGGTTACAAAAATAAGTGCATATATGGTAAATGAAGAAAAGATTGGAGTGTATCAAGATACAGGAAGTTCAGAATGGTATAAAGAATTGCCAAAAAATGTTAAAATTTATGGAAGCTTGAATGATTTGAAAAATTCAAATTCTAAAGGACATTTAATAATTTCAGACCGAATCATAAATGATAGTTTCTTTGAGGATTCAGTGATTTATAGGCCACCTAGTTTAGTAATAGGAATTGGTTTGCATTGGGATACTACAAAACAAACAATCAAAGATGGTGTTGATATTTGTCTAAAAAAATATAATCTAAGTCTAAAATCTATTGCAAAATTAGTCTCAATAAAGAAACCAAAGGACGTTCAAGGTTTGGTTGATGTTGGAAAAGAAATGGGAATTCCAGTTGAATATCTAGATAGGGAGGACTTGGCAGAAGTTTCTGCACCAAATCCTTCTGAGACAGTTAAAGCATTTGAGGGTACTTCAAGTGTATCAGAGGCTGCTGCAATCAAAGCCTCAGGGGGTAAATTAATTGTAGAAAAGCAAAAATTCCCACCTAATTTGACTATAGCAATGGCGAGGATTTTAGATTGAAACGAGGCTTATTACTAATAGATAGAGGAAGTAGACAAAGAGAGGCCTCTGAGGAATTGGAAGTCATATGCGCCGGAATTAAGGCTAAAGGAGATTATTCCTTTACAGATTATTGTTTCCTTGAAGTTGAGCCTCCATTTATCGAGGATGGCATACAAAAATCATTGAAACAAGATATAGATTCACTTACCATCGTGCCATATTTTCTCTATCCTGGAAAAAAAGTAAAACTAGCAGTTTCGGATGTAATGAAATTTCAGAAAGATACTGATGTAAAATTTGTTGTAACAAAACCAATGAGTATGCATAAAACTCTGATCAATCTTGTTGAAAATAGAATATCAACTTCTTTAGATGAGAATGGAGTTACAACTTCCAAAAAAAATATTGATGTTTTACTAATTGGACATGGTAGTAAAGATCCAAATGCTCAAATGTCATTAAATTATGTTGTAGATGGATTAAAAGAAAAATATAGAAATGTGAGTAGATGTTTCTTAGAGATAGAACAACCAGATATTTTTGAAGGAATAAAAAGTTGTGAAAAAAATAATCCAGAAGTTCTTGTAATTGTTTTTTATTTTTTACATGAAGGTGCACATGTTAAAACAGATATCAATAATGATCTAAAACCAGCAATTGAAAAATCAAATTTGAAAAAAACATGCATTACAAAACATTTAGGAACAGATGAGAAAATGATTGATTTGATAGTTGAAAGAGCAAAAGAGGTCGAAAATGCAAACTGAAAAGGGTCAATCAATAGAAGATGCAAGCATGGAAATGATTGAAAATGAAATTGGTAATCATGATTATAATGAAAAAGAATGGCCCATAGTTAGAAGAATAATTCATTCAACGGCTGATTTTGATTTTGCAAGTAAAAATAAAATTGTTTTTTCTAAAAATGCAATTGAAAGTGGGATTAATGCGCTCAAAAATGGTTGTAGTATAGTAGTTGACGTTAATGGCGTTATAGGAGGAATGAATAAACAAAATCCCAAAGATTTCAAAAATAAGATAATTTGCAATATTTCAAGCCCTGAAATTATGGAATTAGCTAAAAATCAGGGAAAAACTCGTTCTCAGGTGTCAATGAGAGTTGCGTCTTCTGATTTGGAGGGCGGAATAGTCGTGATAGGAAATGCCCCAACTGCACTTTTAGAGGTGATTCAGATGATTAAGGAAGGTCTTGTCAAACCGGCATTGATTATTGGCATACCTGTAGGCTTCATTTCTTCTCCTGAGTCAAAAGAAGAACTTTCTCATATTACAGAAGTTCCATTTATTACAAATATTGGAAGAAAAGGAGGTAGTTCTTCAGCCTCTGCAATCCTCAATGCACTCTATAAACTTCTTAGGGCAGATTTAACGTCTTGATGATTTAATGCAATTTTTTACGAAAATTTTGGCATAATCTGAACTATCAAAATATAGATGTCCGTAAGAAGCTAGAGTGTTATATTGAATCATACCATCTAATTGATTTTTTATTCCTTCACCAATTTTTAATTCATAAGCAAATTTTGAATCAGAAGATACAGATTCTAATTTAGAATAGTGAAATTCATGACCTTGAAGTGTATGTTTTTTATCAGATAGAATATTTTTTGAAATTATTTTTCCTTGTGTATAATTTAACTTCATTTTTTTTGTCATCTTTGTTTCAGCATCAAAAATGCCAACCATTTTATTTGTTTTTTCACCATAATCAATAGATTTTGTAAGATACATCAGTCCT
Organism: Nitrososphaerota archaeon; assembly: GCA_030611185.1. Lineage (GTDB taxonomy): Archaea > Thermoproteota > Nitrososphaeria > Nitrososphaerales > Nitrosopumilaceae > Nitrosomaritimum. The sequence goes on along the minus strand of JAUWQG010000041.1, from coordinate 3,770 downwards.
CCACATTCAGCATAAATTGGAACATTTTCTTCTGATAAATTTTTAATTTTTTTTCTCATCCATTGATTTTTCTCTAAATCGTCTCCAAGTATTTCAGGGAATCCTCCCCCGATGTAAATTCCATCAGACTTTGGTAATTTTTTATCTTTAATTGGACTAAAAAATTTTAGATTAGCTCCTTCCCGTTTTAACGCTTCTAGATTATCTCGATAATAGAAATTGAAAGAGCTATCAAGTGCTACTGCAATTGTGGTTTTTGGTTTTTGGTAATGTTTTGTATCTGGAATCTTTAGAGGGATAGGAGTTTGTATAATTTGAAGAATTTTTTCAATATCTAACGAATCCGAAATAATTTTAGATGATTGTTCAATTTTTTGATTAAGAGAGGTGTCTTCCTTTGTAGGTATTAATCCCAGATGTCTTGACTGTAAATCAAGATCAGAATTTTTTTGGATTATACCAATTACTGGTAATTTTGTCTTTTCAAGTGCTTGCCTACACAAAATTTCATGTTTTTTACTTCCAATTTTATTTAGAATTATTCCTTTTATTCGTGAATTATTATGAAATTTAATAAATCCTAAGGCCGTTGCAGCCACAGATCTAGCTGCTTTACTTGCGTCTATTACCAAAATTGTCGGAGATTTTGTTATTGAAGCAACATGGTGAGTACTTGCAAAATTAGAATCACCCCCAAATCCATCATAATATCCCATTACCCCCTCAATAATTGAGATGTCTGATTTTGAATTTGAAACAAAGCTTTCTAAAAGACGATTTTTACCCATCAGCCACACATCGAGATTAAATGCATCCTTTTTTGCAATTGAGGATAAATAGCTAGGATCAATATAATCAGGGCCAACCTTAAAGGGTTGTACAGAAAAACCCTTTTTTTGTAATGCATGAATAATGGCACATGTAATTGATGTTTTTCCTACTCCACTAGTAGTACCTGCTAAAACAAGTCTTGGAATTTTCAATTTGAATGTGTAAGTATATTTTTTTATTTAAATGATGCATTTGAAAAAATCTGAATGTTTTTACTGTGATAAATGAGAAAGATACTATGGATGATTCAGGTTTAACAATTGTATATACTGGAAAGGGCAAAGGAAAAACTACTGCAGCATTAGGAATTGCGCTAAGAGCATCAGGTTATGATAAAAAAATTTGTATGATTCAATTCATTAAAGGTTCATGGCACTATGGCGAGATGAATTCTTCAAAAAGATTAGAACCTGAATTTGAAATGGTTGCTGTAGGAAAAGGATTTGTAGGAATAATTGATGATAAAAGTCCTATAGAAGAACACAAGAAAATTGCAGGTGAAGCAATTAAAATAAGTACCTCTAAAATTCAATCAGGAAATTATGATATTATAATTTTAGATGAAGTAAATTATGCTATAAATTTAGGTTTAGTAGAATTGGAAGAAGTTTTGAACTTAATTAAATCTAAACCTCCCACTTTAGATTTAGTTTTAACCGGAAATTATGCAAAAGACGAGATAATTGAATTGGCAGATTTAGTAACAGAAATGAAGGAAATTAAACATCCATTCCAGCAAGGGAAAAAAGCCAAGAAAGGGATTGATTTCTAACTAGCAACATTAAATTACGCATAAAAAATTGCAAGAAGAAATGTCTACAGAAATTCAAGAGATGCCAGAACAAGGCGAGATTGTTATTGTTACAGTAACAAAAGTAATGGATCATGGTGCATATGTAACACTAGATGAATATGATGGGATCCAGGGATTTTTGCATATTTCCGAGATAGCCCCCGGTTGGATTAGATCAATTAATCGATTTGTAAAGGAAAATGAGAAAAAAGTTCTACTTGTAAAAAAAATTAATCAGAAAAGAAGAGACATTGATCTTTCATTAAAACAGGTTTCAAAGGACCAAAAGAAGCATAAACTAAAAGAGGTAAAAAAATTTGAAAAAGGAAAAACTCTATTAAAAAATGTTCAAGATAAAACTAAACTTTCAGATAAAGAGATTGAAAAATTAGAAGATGATATTTATTCTAAATTTGATTCAGTTTATGACGCTTTTATTGAAATTGGAAGAAACGGAATAGATTCTATTAAAGAACTGAAACTTTCCAAAAAAACAGCTAGTGTAATTGAAGAAATATGTTCTAAAATAAAACTACCCTCAGTTGAGATTAGAGGGATTATGGAAATTACAAACAGTACATCAAACGGAATTGAAATTATTAAAAAAGTTCTTTTAGATGTTCTAAAAAAAGATCCTTCGATTGATATTACTTATTTGGGAGCCCCAAAATATAGACTTTCTATAACTTCCGAGGATTTCAAATCAGCAGAAAAAAAAATAAAACCAATAATACAAGAGGTTCAGCAAGATATAGAAAAAAAGAAGGGTGAATTCAAATTTACAAGAGAAGTTTCAAAGAAAACCAGAGAGAATTAAGTTGCGATTTTTATTAAGAAGGTGCCCAAAAGATTATCATTACACGCTCAAAGAAAGATGTCCTTTATGTAAAGAAGAAACAGTCTCTGCTCATCCAGCTAAGTATTCTCCGGATGACAAATACATGAAATACAGATTAGCTGAGCGCTATAACCAATAAAAAATAATTTTTTACCAGTTTATGGTGCGTATTTACCTTCTAGTTTAGATTCGGCAATAACATGATTTCCCATTGCTTCTTCTAGCTGTGATTTTGTAGAACCCTCATCAAGACTTAATTTATCATCTAGTGCATACAATTTGAAAACATACGTATGTTCTTTGTCTGGTGGAGCTGGTCCTCCATAAGCAGCTTCTCCAAAATCTGTTTTTCCTTGAATGGAATTGGAAGGTATTGAATTTTCTTTAATTTCACTAGTGTTTGGATCTATGTTCCAAACAACCCAATGAACCCATATTTTTCCCACAGCTCCCATTGCATCAGGATCATCCATAATGAGAGCCAATGATTTTGCATCCATTGGCACATCTTGAATGATTAGCGTAGGATTTACATTGTCTTTCTTATAACCATACTTTCGGGGAATTTCAGATCCATTTTGAAATGCATTACTCTCAATTTTCATAGACATATCTTTAATTCAAATTGTTTTAGTTAAATTTTACTAAGATTCTAAAATCATTTTATCACTTGAAAATGAAATTATTGATCCTCCATTCTTTTTAATTTCTTTTTTTAGTTCTTTGTCCATTGTTCCAATAATACCACCATTATTTTTTACATGATTAATTAATTCTTTATCAGCAAACTTGCCATTAATTGGAATGATTTTAAAATGTTTAATAAAGTTTAGAGTGTCAAGAATGTCCTGTTTTTTTTTAATATTACTTTTTAAGTTAAATAATTCGTTTTCAACCACTTTTGGAACTACATAAGTAATTGATCCAATTTCAATATCAATATTATTAATATTTTTGATTCTTTTTGTAGCTAAATGAATTAGAAAGTTTGTATCACAGATAACTTCAACCAACGACTCCGGCTCCAATTAATCTCCATCTATCAGAGATTCGCCTACTAATAGCCACATTTTCGCTCTTAAAGATACAAGCTGGTCTTCTAAGTTCTATCTCTACATTTTTTGATTTTATTTTGGATACTTTGCCTAAAATAGGAGCGGTTCCAATATTTAATCTCAAAAGTTCATCCTTTTGAATTGGAAGTACTTTGGTATCTTCAGTAATTCCAACTGCAGAATCAAAGAGGTTTACTTCAAGTTTAATGATATTGGAATTTCCGGGAAGAGTTCCAGGTTTTCCAATTACTGA
>JAUWQG010000109.1 GCA_030611185.1 Nitrososphaerota archaeon | reverse complement strand
TGTGGTATTTTTTGTTATTAACAATTAATCTTCAGTTAGCCAACTAAATTAGGAGATTTCCGTGCCTGGAGTGGAAATTAAGGTGTTAGTTTAGGGTTATTCACATTGTTAACACTCATCTTAACACCTGGAGTGGAAATTAGGGGGTCAAAATAGGCTTTTCTGGTAATTTCTTAACAAGACTTTAACAAAAATGTTAACCTGTGTTGGTTTGGGATTTAACTCACACACCTATCTTTCCACTCCATCTTTTTCTTTAATTTTTTTAAAGAGAGAAATTCTAACTAAAAATAATTAATTATAAACTAAACTAGAGTTATCATTCTATTCTATACTCTCTTAATTTAGATATGATTATGTTAGTATTGAAAGGAAATGAAGGTGTGTGAGTATGTCAGACCCGGTAGATAGATTACTTGATGCAGTTGAATCTGGAAAATCAATTATTAAAAATCGAGAAATACTTCATTTTTCATATATTCCAAAAACCATTCAACATAGAAAAACAGAACAAGAACAAGTCACACAAGCATTATTACCCATTTTAAAACAATCAAGACCATCTAATCTTTTAGTTTATGGAGAACCTGGAACTGGTAAAACCTTAGTTATTAAAAAAGTACTTAATAAAATACGAGAAAGGGTTGAAAAATCAAATTTTCCAATTAAATTAGTATATACTAATTCAAAGGACGAAACAGCAATTTATGGATTATTGGTTAGTCTTGGAAGGCAAATAGATCTAAAAGAAGATCAATTACCTGGAAACGGTCTAGCAATTAGTGAAGTTTTCAATAGGCTTCTTAAAAAAATTAATAATGAAAAATTAAATGTAATTTTTGTAATTGATGAAATAGATTATCTTGCGAAATTAATACAGAAAACAGGTAAAGATATCCTATATCAACTTACAAGAGCTAATGAGCGATTAGAACAAGGCTCATTAAGTTTAGTAGGAATCTCAAATGATCTAACATTTAAAGAAAATCTTGACCCTAGAGTAATTAGTAGTCTAGGAGAAGAAGAGATTGTCTTTAGAAACTATAATGTTGAACAAATTAAAAAAATTCTTGAAGATAGAATTAATGATGCTTTTCTAGAAAATTCTGTCGAAACAGGCGCAATTAATCGATGTGCGGCAGAAGCAGGAGGAGAACATGGTGATGCTCGAAGAGCAATTGATTTAATTCTCAAGGCAGGAGAAATTGCTGAAAGACAACAATCCGAAAAAGTTACTGACAAACATATTGTTGAAGCATCTCAAAAAATGGAAGAACAATTAATAAAATCCACTCTTGAAGGATTACCTCTTCATAAAAAATTGGTTATTCTTGCAATAATGAGATCAAAAGGATCATCTACCGGTGAGATTTACTTGTCATACAAAAATCTCTGTAAATCAGTTGGAAAAGATGAACTTACAAATAGAAGAGTAAAACAAATGCTTAGTGAAATTGATGTTTCTGGAATAATCACTGGAAAAATCGTTAGTCAAGGATCACATGGCAGTACAAAAAAATTCACTCTTGATACTGCAACTGAAACAATAAAAAAAGCATTCAAAAATGATCTAACTTTGCAAGATATTGTCTAATTTTGAATTATAATTTTGATGTAGTACTTGAAAAGTTTTCAAATTTACCATTAAGGCAATACCAGGATTTGGAGTCATCCCAACACTAGCCTGAAAAGGAGTTTGGGTTTGCCAAGAACCAGAATTTATCAATAAAATACCTTTGTACATATCTAATTGAGCCCGATGGACATGACCAACATGAAAAACATCGGGAATCTCATCAATTACCATCAAATCTTCAATCTCAGGAGCAATTGGGGTTTGGCTACCATAAATTGGACTTAGATGACGTGCTCTAAGAAGATGTTTCATAACATCTGTAGGACTATCATAACTCAAACCAGGAGTAGTCTTTACAATATCATCAATACTTTGCCCATGAAACATCAATACCTTTACACCATTTAATGAAACCACAGCCGGGTTACCAATCATAACCACATTATCCTTTTCCCATAATCCAGGATTGTATTTTTTTGGTATTGCAGGTTGTGGTAATGCCCTTCTTCCTGGGTCATGATTTCCAGGCATGATGAATATTTTGATGTATTCTGGAATTTTACTGATTAAATTTTCAAGTTTTTTTAACTGCTCCTCAATTGTTTGATAGACTAATTCTTTATCCTGATTTGGATATATTCCAACTCCATCTACAGCATCCCCCCCAATTAACACAAATCGAATTTTTCGTGCTACGGGATCAGGACTTGATAACCATGAAACAAATTCACTAAATTCTTCCTCCATGAAATACTTACTTCCAATATGCAAATCAGAAAGAAAAACTGCAAAAGTCTCTGATTCAGATCTATTTGAGGCTTGATCAGGAATATCTGGCGAAATCAAGTCTTTGATGATTAAACCCGAATTTTTCCCAAATCCCACGCGTGCCATAATGAATTGGTCATTTAACAGTGAATCTGCCGTTTTTTGTAATTCATTATCAAAGATAATTCCCTCGAATGAGCCTGAGGGATCCTCTAGCAATAATTTTGTAATGTTTCTTTCACTGATTCTTGCAGTCACTAAACCACACACATACATATCCTCATCAGTTTTGGCCACTTTGACTGAGGCAATAGTTTTTAACATTTTAGACTCAGGCCTGTCAGAAATGATTCTTTTTAGTTTGTTAAATCGACTTGCAAATAACGAGTTATAACCACTTATGCCCTCACCACTAGTTATTTTCAAAGTAGGATCAAAAAGTACCTTGTAATCGGTTTGGAGATTCTTATCTTCCTTAATTCCAAAATAATTTTCCAAGTCATCCTGATTAATTTGGAATAATTTTTGTTTTGTTTTTTCACGTACAATTTCTTTAATTATTTTTTCAAGTTTTTTCACATCCACATTTTCTAAAAACTCAAACGCATTAGGAGAAATTTGAAATCCTTTATTCAAAGCATAATTCAAAGCAAAGGTTAATTCTTTTTTCAACATCCAAGAATTATTTGTGGTTTAATTAAATCTGCGCCTACACCGAACCCTCAAATATTGTAACCAGGAAAAAATATTATGTTTAGGATTAGAATAATTACTTTTTTTGTATTCATGGGATTGTTTACGGCAGCATTCCAACTGGGCTCAATGTCTGAAGTTAGTGAAGAGGAGGCAAATATCTTCATGGAAGAATTTGAAAAATTAGTAGAGGATATTGATGCAATTGGAATTTTCATTCATAATACAACTATTTCATTACCTATGTTTATTCCAGGGTTTGGTGTAGCTTGGGGGTTGTTTTCAGCCTGGTCAACAGGATTTGCCTTTGCTGCGATAGTCTCCATAACCCCTGAATTAAGAGAAATTCCACCAATAGCTATTCTCTATCTTTCACCATTTGGACTAATGGAGATTGCTGCCTATTCTCTTGCGACATCTAGAAGTTTTATTTTGATTAGAGCAATTACAAAAAAAACCAATCTTAATCCATTGTTAAAACCAACCCTAATTGAGATTGGTATTCTAATTGGCCTGCTGTTAGCTGGTGGATTTTTGGAAGATTATATGATAAAACTTTCTTTAGAATAAGGATTGGAAATGCCTACTCTTTAGTCTCAAAAAATCAGAGGATTTGTGTACCCAGTCTAAAAAAATTTAGTAGTAAATTATAAACCAAATTAATTGAAAAATATAATGTGAATACTTCCTTTGTAGGAGTCTTAGCATTACTTGTAATTTCGTCTGGATTTCTCATCAATGAGGTTTTTGCTGAAGTCACTGAAAATTCGGCTTATCTTGTTGAAGGCTCTGGTTTTGCAGTAACTGAAGAATTAATCCGACTATGAGAAATTGACATAGGTCTCTCATCTCATCAACAATCTGGTAGCAGTATTGACTTTTTGATAGAA
>JAUWQG010000126.1 GCA_030611185.1 Nitrososphaerota archaeon | reverse complement strand
TAGTTTTTGTTTATTTGTAATTATCAGCATTCTTTCTTGAGATTCAGAAATCATAATTTCATCAGGATGCATCCCAGGCTCTCTAGTGTGTACCTTGTCAACATCCATCTCAATTCCAATTCCTAGAGTGTCTGCAGTTTCAGATACTGCGCAGGATAATCCGCCACCGCCAAGATCTTTTAAAGCATTAATGAGATGATGATTTCTTGCCTCAAGAATTGCCTCTATGATTAGTTTTTCAATAAAAGGATCTGGAATCTGAACTGCAGACCTATCTTCTGATTCAAGGGAATCTGAAGCAAATTGTGAGCCTCCAATACCATCTCTCCCAGTAGAGCCACCCATCAAAACCACAAGATCCCCCTTGTTTGCATGATTTTTAATCAAATTTTCTTTTTTACCAAACCCGATTGCTGCAACATCTACTAGGGCATAATTAGAATAACACTCATCAAATTCTACTTCTCCGCCAATAGTTGGAATTCCCAAACAATTACCATAATCTGCAATTCCAGTTACAGCATTTTTAAAAAGCCATCTTGCTTGCTTGTCTTTTTCAATATTTCCAAAGCGTAATCCATCAAAAATTGCAATCGGTCTTGTACCAGCGGATAAAATATCACGAATCACTCCACCAACCCCAGTTGCTGCTCCACCATAAGGCTCAACTGCTGAAGGATGATTATGACTTTCAATGTGTGCAGTAATTACATAACCATCCCCAACATCTAAAACTCCCGAGTCATATCCTTTCTCAGAAATAACTAAAGGTCCAGTCATAGGTAACATCTTTAGATGTTTTTTTGATGACTTGTAAGAGCAATGCTCTGACCACTCTGCTGCAACAATTTGAAGTTCAGTAGATGTAGGGTCTCGTCCAATTTTGGATTTCAGATCAGAGAGTTCCTGTGGTTCTAGACTCAATGTGTCACACCCATGGTACTTAGCAGTGATTCAAAAATTAGTGATGATGGTTTGTTATCAATTGGATTAATCTCAGATTCAACAGCTCTTTCTGGATGTGGCATCATACCAACAACATTTCCATCCTCATTACAAACACCTGCAATCCTATCAGATGAACCATTTATGACTTGGTCGTATCGAAAAACGATTTGATTATTTTTCTTTAATTTTTTTAAAGTTTCATCATCTGCAAAATATCTTCCCTCTCCATTAGCTATTGGGATTGGAATGTTTTGATTTAATTTGAATCGACTTGTAAAAGGAGTCTTGTTGTTCTCAACTATCAAATTTGTCCATTCGCACATGAAATTCAATGAATTGTTCTTTAGAAGTACGCCTGGCAATAGTCCTGATTCTACTAAAATTTGAAATCCATTACAGACTCCTAAAACAGGAATCCCTTTTTCTGCCATCTTTTGAACATCCTTGATTACTGGACTGTGTGCCGCAATGACTCCTGCTCTTAATCTATCCCCATAAGAGAATCCTCCTGGAAGAATTACAGCATCTATATTTTTTGGAAGGCCTTTCTCATGCCAAAAGTATTGAGCATGAAAATTAAAAACATCAGTCAGTACATGAAACATATCTCGATCGCAATTACTACCTGGAAAAACTACAACCCCAACCTTCACATCTATTTTACCTAAAACAGATATTTAATTTGAATCGAGCCAAAAAAATTTATTGGAATAAATCTTTGTGATCGGTATGGGACAAGTACGTGACATAATGGAAAAAAATGTCATTACCCTACAGTATGACAAATCTGCCCTTGATGCATCCATTATGCTAAAAGAAAAAGAGATCAGTTTTCTCGTAATACAAAAAGAAGGCAATCCAATTGGACTAGTCACAGAACGTGATATTGTAAGAAAGATTGCAGCTGAGGATAAAAAATCATCAGAGGTATTAATTCAAGATTTAATGTCCAAGAAATTCAAATGGGTGAAACCCGAAGACAGTATAGAAAATGCAATTCAAAAGATGTTAAACAATAACATTAGAAGGCTTGTGGTCTTGGATAATGACAAACTTGTAGGAGTGATTACACAGACAGATCTTTCATCATTTCTTCGAAGTAAGCTCTTGATAAATGGAGTAATAGACAATCTAGAGTCAGATTAATCAAATACGGTTATTGTGACTTTACTCACCATAGGATTGTAAATTCGCAACTCATCACAAATTTCTTGAATTTTAGATTCTGCTGTTTTTTTGTCTTTTTCCTTTATGGTGAATTTTAACATCTTTGCAGTCTTGATTTTTGATACTGTTTTGTGAGTACCTTTTAGCACTAAATCATTTAGTATTGTTTCTCCTTCTGGGTCACTGATTCCAGGTTTGTTTTCAATGGTGACATGAACAGTAAAAGTTGCCATGAATGTTTTGCAAAATAAAATTGAGGTTAATCTATCTTCCGAATATTTTTGTGCTTTTATACTTAATTTGTAAGAGAAACCAGATACCTGGTTTTGAGGATGAGTTGTTGTATCTAAACCACCCGATACCAGTATCATTTAAAATTCTAATTCATAATTTTTTGACAAAATCAATATGTGTTTTGTAAAGACCTTCAACATATTCAGGATTTTCCACAATCAATGACTGTTGTATCAAATCTTCTTTGGAGGCATGCATATTTTTCTCAAAAATTCTTTGCTCATCCAAATTAACGCATATTTTTTGCCACATAGAAACTTCTTTGATATTTCTGTTACCCGTAGCATAATAGACGTAAAGTAATCGGAGTTTATTACATTCATCAAGAGTTAATTTTTTTCGAAGAAAATACCTTCTCTTTAATTTTTGAAAGTAACTTAATCCCTTTATTGTTAAAACAAAATCAAAAAGTTTTGGGTAATCATCAAGTTTGATTGGATGTAATGGATCCTCCTCATTGTTTTGCATCGTTATCACTAAAGATCATGCACAATGAATATTTTTGTCTTAACTATGATCTATATTTTTTCAATCCATCTTCTAAAACTACATTCAAAACATGAGAAAAACTCACAGATTTAGAAGATGTCTTTATCATTTTTGCTTGGAGATTTCTTAGTCTTTCAGAATTTACATCATCCAATACAATTGTAACTCTACTGCCCATTGTTCTTATTATCACCTTTTCATATAAAAGTAGTCTAAAATACGGAATTTAGGCTCATAATGGAATTTATAACAGAATGTCTCAAAAATATCAATTGGCAAAACAAAGATACTGGAAAATTACACCTGACGAAATAGAACAATTTACCTATAATGAAGAAAAATTACTAAATTGGGAAATTAAATGCAGAAGAGAACCAGAGGATGACGCAATATTCATTGGCTTGTTTATGTATAGAAACGGCACCCCATATGATTACGAGTCAATTAAGGGAATTACCTATTATCACAATAATATTCCACTCTCAGAATTACCATCCATTACCAAATTTCTCCAAGACAAATTTGGAGGAAAAGAGATGGAAAAAAGTGAAAGAGTATTTCTAAAAGATTC
>JAUWQG010000064.1 GCA_030611185.1 Nitrososphaerota archaeon | reverse complement strand
AAAATTTTTGCAATGTTCTTAGGATACAGAGCAAAAAATCCAAAATACAGTTTTTCTTTAGAACAAAAAGTAGGAAACAAGAAAAGACTGAATATCACCTTGCATCATTCAGATACTGCGGAATATTGTAATACACCTGATACTTGGGTTACACCTGGATTACCTTTCATGATTTTCATTTTGGGCGGATTCATAATTCAGTTGTTATTTGGAGACGTAACTTTGGGTCTTATGGGATTATAAAAAATTTATTTATTTTAAACATTACCATACTGAGGTTCATACCAATTCTACGTTTTTTTTAAAAAGTAAAAACACCTAATAATTTTGATGAAAAAATGTTCTTTATTTTTTTTGGCAACAATAATTGTACTATATGGTGTTTTACCTGTTTTTGCGGAAGTTACAGAAATGCAACTAGATCAAAAATCATATCAAAAGGGAGATTCTATCAACATCAAGGGAACTGTTTCAGAGGATTCTTCTGGATTGGTAACTATAGTGTTAAGAGATCCGACTGACAAATTCATCCTACTTAGTCAAGCCATAATTCAATCAGACGATTCTTTTGACAAAAACATCCCCATAAATGAAAAATTTCAAGTTTCAGGAACATACAATGCAACATCATTTGTACTAAATATGACTGCAGGTAAAACTCAGTCATTTGATTTTGATGCCACCCTTTCTGATAAAAACAGAGATTTCAACGAAGATTTGTTTTCAGATATAGAAAAAATGGAATCTGAGATTATCCAAGAGATAGACAATAAAATAATTGAAGAGCCTCAATTAATTGATGAAGAGATAGTAATAGAAAAACAAGAAAACAAAATATCTAAAAAATCAAAAATTGCTGATTTTGTGGATCCCAGTAAAAAGCCAGAATATTATTTAGATAGATACTATAATGAACCAATCTACCAAGCATGGTTTGACAAAAATTATCCTCAACTCACAATAGAAGAGGCAGTAGGGTATGTAATTCCAACAAAATCAGAAATTGAAACCTTTCAAAATATGGAAGGGCCAAAAATAATTCCAGAGGCAGAAGCACTGTCAACTTTACCCCTCCCCCCAAACTCTGAAAATAGTGATATCGCCCAAGTAGTATTGGCATTAGGAGGGCTGGCAGTATTATTTGGAGCAGTGTATGGAATTAAAAAAAAGGTAGATGTCAACTCTAAACATATTTCTTTAAACAAAGATATTATCAGGAGGAAAATCTTATCGCCAATTATTAATTCTAACCCCATAGGAATTATTCAAACTAGATTAGCAAAAGGTGAAATTTCAATTGAAGAGTATGAAAAACTAAAACAAAAATTAGATAAAAATTCTAGATAGTAATCTTCATAGAGTTCTCATGAGTTTGTAAATCGGTTTTTACGTTCCTTTTTAAATTATCAAAAAAAGTAGTAATCATATCAATACCAGAACTCACTCTCGGAGCATTGGTCCTTACAAACTCTAATTTTTCTGAATGGGTTTTAGGCTTTTGATTTTTATATTTACGGTAAACTTCAGCGCCATCATAATCTACAAAGGCAATTCTAGCACTATAATCAGTTCTTTCCAAAACTAAACTATCTCCACCAACTATTGCAGTATGATAAGGATGAACAATTAAAGACTCGGAGAGTTTTTGAGATGTTGAAATTTTTGATGTCTGTAGTTCGGTGGAAAACGAGTTGAAATCAGCTAACAAATAAAATGTCGCCTCGGGTTTGGTGGTTTTGACACCCTCAATTTCATTTAAGGCATGATAAGTATACTCACCGATTAATTGATGGATGCTTCGAGTAATTTCAAAATATTCATTCATTTCAGAACTAATTTCAAAACCAGCTATTGCTGCATGCTGAATTGGGGTCGAAACTGCAGTATATTCCGTGGCCAATATTTTCTTAAACTGCCTTCTTACATCTAGTGCATGTTGTGGGAAAATAACATATCCTAGTCTGTAACCACCTGCCGCATGAGACTTTGATAAACCATTAGTAACAAAAGTCCCTTCAGGATAAATTTTCCCCATGCTTACGAATTTTGAAAAATCATATGTTGTTTGCGCATAAATTTCATCAGAAATTACGGTAATCTCTTGTTCTCTGCAAACGTCTGCAATTTCTTCCAGCTCTAATCTATCATAAACTAATCCGGTTGGATTGTGTGGGTTGTTTAAGATTAGTATTTTCTGTCTGTCATGCAACCTAAGAGCTAATTTTCTAAGATCCTGTGGAGATATTTTTCCATTGGAGCGGGAAGGAAGCATGTGATAATTTTTTTTCAAAAATCTAATTTGAGGAAGGTATCCAAGCCATGCAGGAGTAGGTAAAATTACGGTTCCATGTAAAATTTCTAATAGATTAAAAATTAGTTCTTTAGTCCCAGGACCCACATAGATTCTTTGGGGATCAACGTCCATTCTAAAATAATATTTGTTATACTTTGATATCGCATCTCTTAATTCAGGAATTCCAGGGACTGGTGCGTATGCTCCTTTATTGGCATTTTGGATTAATGCATCCTGAATAGGTCTCGGTACTGGAAAGGGAGACTGCCCAAAGGCAAAACCGTAAAAACCAAAACTGCACTGAGGGTGAGGACAATCAGAGTGAAATTCCTGCAAAAATGTGTTTAATTTTAAATTTTCAGGAAGCTCAATATCCTCTACCTGCTGATCTACTACAAATTTCAATATTTTACATATAATTTTTCAATAAAGCATATAGATGTGAATCATAAAATATCAAAAAGTGAGATTTTATCAACCTAATTTTGAAATTTCGTCCAATACATGAGGATTTTCAAGGGAAGATAAATCACCTAATTCTAATCCCAATAATTTTGCCTTTAGGAGGCGTCTCATTATTTTACCAGTTCTTGTTTTAGGAAGGTCAGATAAAACAAAGACAAATTTTGGTTTTGCAAGTTTACCAATTTTTTCAGAAATATAATTAGATATAACAACATCTAGGTCTTGTTCTATCTTTTTTTCTGGAATAACAAAAAGAATAATGGCCTCACCTGTTATTTCATCAGGAATTGCAATTGAAGCCACATCAGAAATATTTACATTACTAATTGCAGTGTGCTCAATTTCAGCAGTGCTCATTCGATGGCCAGACACATTAATGACATCATCTGCTCTTCCTTTCATGTACCAAAGTCCATCACTATCAACAAAAACATAATCCCCATGAAACCAAATATTATCAAAACGAGACCAATAGGTTTGCAAATATCTTTTATTATCATTTAACAGTCCTCGTGTCATGGCAGGCCATGGAGATTTAATTACAAGATATCCATCTTTTTCTCTTACTGAATTTCCATCATCATCATAAACATCTAGATTAATCCCAGGACATGGAATTCCAACGGTAGAAGGTTTTAGTTTCATCCCTGGGAAAACAGATAACATCGCTCCTCCAATTTCAGTACCTCCAGACAAATTCATAATTGGAATTTTTTTATTTCCAACTTTTTCAAATAACCATCTCCAAGAATCCTCATCTAGTGGTTCACCAGTGGTTGGAATATTTTTGATTTTATCCAAAGAGTGGAGTTTTAATGGTTGGATATTATTTTTCTTAAACAACCTAACTGCAGTGGGCGATATTCCAAAAATAGTAGCACTGTATTCATGTAACATATCCCAAATTCTATTAAAATTTGGAAAATCCAATGAGCCATCATAGATTACCGCACTTGCACCCTGGATCAAAAGACCATAAACATTCCACACTAATCCTGTAATCCATCCAATATCTGCAGGCCATAAAATAACATCATTTTCAGTCGTATCAATCAAAAATGATGCCTGATGTCCAGCAAAAACTGAGAAACCACCATGTACATGAACCACTCCTTTGGGTTTACCGGTAGTCCCAGAGGTGTATAAAATGAATAACGGATCTTCCGAATCAGTAATTTCTGTAGAACATGATTCAGATTGAGATGATACAAGATCTGGATAAAATAAGAAGTTTTTTGATTTTTCATAAATGTCAATTCCTTTGTAAGGTACAACGATAATTTTTTCAATGGCTGTATTTTGTGTTGCAGATTCAATTATTTTTTTTTGAGAAATCCCTTTTCCCTTTCTTTGAAATCCATCACAAACAAAAAGAATTTTTGCTTTACAGTCTTGTAATCTAATTTGTAATGATTCAGAACTATAACCTGAAAATATTACTGTCTGTACAGCACCAATTTTTGCCGATGCTAAAATTGCTAAAATAGATTCTTCAATCATTGGAAGATAGATGGCAACAGCATCTCCTTTTTGAACCCCTAATGTTTTTAAAGAATTTGCAAGTTTGCATACTTTTTTATCCAATTCCAAGTAAGTTATTTGAGAAGTTTTCCCATCTTCAGAAACAAAAGTATAAGCAACCTTATCGGGATGGATTTTAGAAAATTTTTCAACTGATGATTTGTAAATGTTAGTCTTTCCACCAACAAACCACGTAGGGAAAGAAACTCCTTTAGAAGAATCCAAGACCTTCAGGTATGGTTTATCCCAAACTGTCCCAACATATTGATCGACTTCTTTCCAAAACCATTCTAAATTTTCATTTGCCTTTTTGGTTAGCTCATCTAAAGTAGAAATTCCACAAAGTTTCATAAATTTGAAAATGTTAGAATTTTCTTTTTGATCTACAGTTGGAATAAATTCAAAATTAGACAATTAATTATTTGAAAAATCCGCTAGTAAAAAATTTTTAATTTCAGGAAATATCAATTCCCAACCTTCTAGCACATGCAATTGCGGCCTTTCCATCATCTTCTGAAATTCCAGCTTTTTCAAATTTTTCAGTCCATTTTGTTGATATGCCCACGGTATTTTCCTTATAGTACTGACGTAATATCACGCCTATTTGAGAGTTCAACCGGTCTTTTGTGGCAGAATTCATGCCTTTTTGTAAAATTGTAGAATCTGAATTTGCAAGTATTTTGATAAATTCTATATCCTCCAAAGAAAGATTTTCCATTTTCTCAACCCAGTTCTTTTTTTAGTAAATCTAATGTTAATTTTGGATCTGCTTTTCCTTTAGTTTTTTGCATTACTTTACCTACAAGAAAATTAATTGTTTGTGGATTTGTTTTTGCTTGTTCTACAGCTTGAGGTTCATCAGATATTATCTGTTTGATAATTTTCAACAATTCATCAGTATCAGACACATTTCCCAAATCTAGTTCAGAAATTACCTGATCCAGTTCTTTTCCACTTTTTACAATTTCGTATAATGCATTTTTAGCAGAGGTTCTTGTTAATTTACCTGATTGTATTGCATCAGCTAGTTCATTCAAATGTACGGGTTCTAATTTTGACTCCTCTCTTTTTTCCCTAGTATCTACCAATCCCATAAGATCAGTAGTGATAATATTTGCTATTTCTTTTGCATTATTATCCGTGTGAGATTTATCAAATAAATCTGAATAAAATTTATCTGAAGATAACACAACTGCTACTTGATCAGGCATACTATACTTTGTAACATAACGCTCTTTTTTAGAGCTAATACTCTCTGGCATTTCAGATTTTAATTTTTCTTGAGTTTCTTTTCCTATGGTTATCCAAGGAATATCGCCTTCTAAGAAATATCGGTAATCTAGTTCTTCTTCTTTTGACCTAGAAGAAATAGTAATCTTTCGTTTGTCATCCCAATGTCTTGTTTCTTGTGCAATTGG
>JAUWQG010000139.1 GCA_030611185.1 Nitrososphaerota archaeon | reverse complement strand
ACCAGTGGTCAATTTGATGCCGTAGCAATTATTGAGGTTGAAGAGTTGGGAAGGATTAAGGATATTGCAACCCAGATTCAAAAAATTAGCGGGGTAGACCGGACTGAAACTATGGTCGAGGTCCAATAAAAAAGAATTTAACATACGAGTACGAGGGGTTAATGTGAATATCAAAAAGGTCGGAAATGTCATTTTAGCAGTAAAAGACCTAGACAAATCACTTGCCTTTTACCATGAATTAATTGGACTTCCAATTAAAAACCAGAGACGATCATGGATAGATTTGGGAACTTCAGGCGGCTTGTTGAGTCTACATCCGGCCTCATTGACTGCTGAACACATTGGCGGATCAATTGACAATGGAATTACCATAGGATTTCTAGTGGGAGATGTAAAATCATCCATAGATGAATTAAGAGAAAAAGGAGTAACAATTCATCGCGAAATTGTAGAACGTGAAGCAGGTAAAAATGCAGTAGTTTTAGATCCTGATGGATATCTAATATCCTTGTTTGAACCAATATTTGTAGATAAAAACCAGCAAACTGGTGGATATCATGGATTTACTCCAGCTTAGATTAGTTTTTTAATTTTTGAAATAATTGAATTAATGTCTTTTTCCTTTCTATCTATTGAAACATAAAAAGTCATACCACCTTTTTGGAAAATAACGATGAATACTTTTTGATGTTCAAGTAAAACAAAATTTAATTTTCCAACTGCATTTTCAGAATCTTTTCTTAGATTCATCAAAGTAGAAAGTATAAAGAATTCATTTTTTATCTGTTCTGATTTTAATAATGGTTTTACATCTGATCTAACAATTCCTGCCAATGTTCTTCCATACGCGTTAATTACTCCGGCATATCGTACACTTTTGGATACCTCAATAATTTTTTGGCATTTTTTTCTATAACCAATAACGGTGTCTTTCCATTTCTCAGCAGGTGTCTTTACCATAATCCATGTTAGATTGGAAATTAATAAGGATTCGTTTCTTGTTTGAAAATTTACAATACGTTAAAATTAATTTTTTTTAAGAATCTTTTTTATCTATTTTTTTTTCAGCTCGATGTTTTGTTTTGCTAACTTGTCATTTTCTGCCTTGAGAATTTTAATTGAATTCTTCTCAGAATATAGCGGATGTCCTGGTGGTATTATTCCTGAATTCATTGTCATTAGACCTGATGCATGTTGTTGATACATCCTCTGAAATCCATCTAGTTTTTTATCAAGATTAGATGCATTTTGTACAAATTTCTCTTTGACTGGATTTTCAAAAACTTTGAACATTGGATGAGTTATGCCTGGGGGCAATCTTGGAAATTGAAATGCACGGTGTGGAATTTCATGATTTAATCCATAGAGATCTTTTAGGTGTCTTATGACTTGCTCATCCATAAATTTAGTCAATCTTTGCCATATTTTTGCCTTGCTTTAGGCGCTTGATATACTAAAAAGTGCAATTCCAGTCATTTTTAATCAAATTGAGCTGATCGCAGATCCTTATAGAGTACCATTTTGGATCGCTGATACCAATGGACGAACCAACTAAAAGATGTCTTAGATGCAGTAAAGTAATCAAGGAAAAAGAATTACATAAAATTGTAATTTATGTGATTCAAGAAAAATTTACAGAGCATCATTACGAACATGTTGAATGTCCAGGTAAATTCACTATCTAAGCATTGTATTCATACACTTTGTAAATCTCACCAGTTAATCTAGAGCGAAACTTCCATTCATCTTTTTCCCAAATTTTTTCTTTAAAGTTTTTCTGAGTTGTAGGGTGTATTCTTTGAAAAACATCTTGTCCTATGAGGATTTGATTTGGTTTTGCCCTTCCTTGAATTTTTGAGGAAATATTCATTACAGGTCCCATCAAATCTACATGAGAGGTCGTTTCATTGGAACCATATCTTACAACAATACTTTGTCCATAGTCTACTCCAATTTTTACCATCAAATCCGGATAATCATATTGATTCAGTATTGGATTGATTCCTTTCTCTATTACGGTCATCATTGATTTTGCACAGTTTACAGCATTGTCTGAAACTAATAGGGTGTTATCTTCCGCATTAAAGTACCCAATCACTGCATCGCCGACAAATTTTAACACCAGTCCTTTATGCTGACGTATTACTGATGCCATCTCTTGAGAAAATGAGCTGATTATGGTAGCTAGCTTTTCTGCAGGTAATTCCAAAGTCATGGTGGTAGAGCCAACTAAATCTACATACAATGCAATGATATTGATTTTTTTAAAAACATGACAACTCAAGAATTTTTCAGATTCGTTAGTTACTCCAGTATACTCGTATCCTTTTTTTAAAGCACCCCAAACTCGTTTCTGAGTCTCCATGATCATTGTTTCAGAATCTATCACTTTTTCGCCTTTTTGCTCAAGAAGCATATCTGCAACATCTGGAGATTTTTTTTCTGAATCTGGATTATCTGAGGACATCTTGGAATTTATGGCAAATGGTCATTTTTGAATCTATTCTAAAGGGAAATCAACACCACACATAGGGCATTTTCCACGATTTCCTGCATATTGCTTGTGAAAATACACAGTGATTTTGGAATAGCAGATATTACAAGTAATATCGTCCTCGGACATACATAGTATAGGGGGGTTTTCTATTTAATAGCATTTTCTAGGTGCAAGGTTTAAGGGCTGCAAAAAATCGATATTTTTGTGCGTCTTGGTACTAGATCACCAAATGAATTCATTCAAAAATTAAACACAGGAAATGAAAAAATCCAAAATGTATTTCTTGAAGAAATCAAACAGATTACAAAACCTGTAGAAATCAAGGTGATGCTAGGAGATGCAACAATAACTGAACAAAAAACTTTTGATCCTGAATCTGTTCGTCGTTACTATGAGAATCTAATTAAAAAATTAAAAGATTGGGCAGTTCAAGAAGTATCAATTTCAAATAACGAGGATCTCAGAAGAATTTTTACAAAATTTGAAATTAAAGAAGGAAATTATTTGATTTCAGGGCACAT
Organism: Nitrososphaerota archaeon; assembly: GCA_030611185.1. Taxonomy (GTDB): domain Archaea; phylum Thermoproteota; class Nitrososphaeria; order Nitrososphaerales; family Nitrosopumilaceae; genus Nitrosomaritimum. The sequence continues at coordinate 47 of JAUWQG010000139.1, read as the reverse complement.
GTCATTACAATATCATGTGTTATTATTTTACAGACCAGATCAAAGAG
>JAUWQG010000110.1 GCA_030611185.1 Nitrososphaerota archaeon | reverse complement strand
ATAATGATGAGACTCTCTCACTTTTAATTGGGTTGCGCTTTACGGGTACTGCACTACTTCCCATTTGACCTTTTTTGAAATGCTCTGCAACCTCGCCAATTTCAGTTCTCTGAAGATTTCTAACCTCTATTGCAATTTTCTCAAGTGTTGAACCAATCAATGCTAATTCAAATACATATTCTGCATAACGTTCTCTTGGAATTATCTGCGTAGCAACTTCTGCAGGATATAGTCCTAGTCGCTTTGCAACTCTTTTTTGTACCTCTACTGACTTTGCACCCATTAGTGATCCAGTACCAACAACTCCCAAAGTTTTACAAATCAAAATTCTTTTCTTTAGTTCATCGATTCTCTCAACATGTTTTGACATTTCAAATGCCCAATTTGCAAACTTTAATCCAAATGAGATAATACTTGCGTGTTGACCATGTGTCCTACCAACTGCTGGAACCTTTCCATGTTTGACTGCTTTTTTTGCCAATATCAAAGCTAGTTTTGCAACTTTGGGTTCAATGATTTTCAACGCATCTTTCATCTGCATAGAATTACTAGTATCCACCAAGTCATTACTAGTTAATCCATAGTGAATCCAAGGTCTTACTTCTTTTGAGCACTTTTCACTTAGTGATTCAACTAGAGCTGCAGTATCATGATCACTTTTGGCTTCTAATTGTTTAATTCTTTTAGCTGTAATTTTTCCAGAGTTTGCAGCTTGGAATACTTTTTTTCCAACTGTTTTTGGTATTACTCCAATTTCACTTTGAGAAATGGCAGCTGCTCCTTCAATTTGCAACTGATAGTCGACCTTTTTTTGTTCTGAAAAGATCTCCATCATCTCTTTGGTCCCATAACGACCATTATCTATGGGTAAAATTGCCATCTATTCCTCTTTTTTTGTATCGAAAATAAATCTACTTGTTTTTTTGCCATTCTGTGCCTATAATAAACTCCAAATTCTTAATTTTCTAAAAAAATAATTCAGAATTCTAATTTGTGATAAAAAATTGAGAAAAAAGGATTATTCCTTTTCAAGATCCTTTATTCTTTCTGAAACACCTTGTGCTTCTTTTTCAAGATAGTCTTTGTATTCATTTAACATTCCTATCCTTTCTTCTTTCGTGAGGAAGCTTCGTGCTCTTTGTTCGCTTACACCACAACAACCATTACCCATACAATCACCTCCTTTCCATTAATATCGGACATGCGATATGTATATTTTAAAATGTATTTATATATATCGGTCATCCGATATAATTACAGATGGATGAGGAATGCTGTGACATGAGAGGAATGCTTGGATTTCTAATCTTGTTTTTAGTTTCAAAAAAACCCATGCACGGAAAAGAAATCGCAGATGAGATAATAAAGAGAAAAGGAGAAAAACCTAGCCCAGGAACACTTTATCCTGCAATAAAAAATCTAAGAGAAGCGGGATTTTTAGATGAGGTAAAAGAAGGCAAGACCATTACATACACTCTCACACCATCAGGAAAAAAAGCTCTGACTGTTGCAAAAAGAAAGTTTTGTAAAATATTCTTAGGTGTTTTTCCCTAGTTTTTTTTAAACGAACAGTTTTAATTATTATTTTAAACTACACTTCACAATGATTGGAAAAAAATACTTTGGACTTTTAGCAATTTTGCCTTTGCTATTGCTTGTTGTTTCACCAAATCTAATTGGTGAGACAAACGCAACTGATGAAAAAGATCCTGAAACTGAATGTAGAGGAGAAATGGTACTATTTCATCGTACCACAGGAAATGATTTTGTATGTTTAAGCATAGAAACGGCTGAAAATTGGGAAAAACTTGGATTAGGTGAAATGGTTGGAGAACCTATCATAGAAAAAACAGTAGAAGAACCAACTGAAGAAAATATGATGGATGATGAAATGACTGTAGAGGCAGCAGAAGAGCCGATGCAAGAAACCACGAGTGGGTATACATACACACAAGATTTCATTCCACGAAAAACTCTTGAAATTGATTTAGAACGTACAGCAATTTTCATTACGGATCCGCAAAATGATTTCATCTCTGAAGGTGGAGCAGCTTGGGGATTAGTTGGAGAACAAGTAGTAGCAGATAAAGTTGTTGAACATCAAGTACAATTACGAGAAGCTGCAAAAGCAGTAGGAATACCTGTATTCTATTCGCCACACACCTACACTGAAATGGACTATGCAAATTGGACTAGTCTAAATGGAATAGATACAATGATGTTTGCAATTGACATGTTTCATGAAGGAACTTGGGGACATGAATTTCATCCAGATATGCTTCCAGATGACAACACTGTTGTCATGAATCCACATAAAGGATTAAGCAATTTCTGGACCGGTGATGCAGCATTGCAACTCAGACAATACGGTGTTCAAACTATCATTATGGCTGGAATGTCAGCTAATCTATGTGTTGAATCACATCTTCGTGATGCTGTAGAAAATGGTTTTGATGTAATTGTCATTGCTGATGCAACAGCTGGTGCAGGAGCTCATTCAAAGAAAGCAGCTTTGATAAATTATGAGTTCATAGCACATGAAATAACTACTACAGACGACATCATTATGCGACTCCATGAAGCTGCTAACTAATTTTTTTTATTTTTCTCAATAAATAATTTCAAAATCAAGCAAGAAAATATGAATGGGATCAAAAATAAAATTCTAAATTCAATTCCTTTACGACTCACAACCAACCCCGTCATAATTTCCATCAAATCTGTGAGGATCCGGCTGTAGAACTGTAAAGTTTCTATATGTTATATCCCCACAGTCCAAATCTGGTGGTGGTGAAGCTATGCAGACATCAGGGTATGAAGGATCACACTTCTCTGAATCTTCAAACTCCAAGTCTCCTGGACATCCGTGCTTTTGTGCCCAAAAGCTTGAGGAAAATTCACTTTTGGAGCAAAATTCTGAGGCTATATGCCCAAGGTTTGAATCTAATAACTCAGAATTAAGATTCCTATCATTGCAATAAATCACAGCAATGATTCTGCCATAACTTCCTTCAGTTTGGTCATCATCTTCATCAACTAGGGCCTCAGAACCCACTGGACAAATATCTCCAATAAACTCTTTAGCTTTTTCTCCATTTGTTTGTCCTAGTTCTGGAGCTGATGATAGTGCAAATCTAATGGAGTGCTCATTAATTCGAATTGTGTCTCCATCAATTATTTGAGTGACTTTCCCTGAGAAACATCTTGCATTGCCTGAACATTCATCTTGTGTTAGTCCTGGTCCTGTAGGTATTGCTTGCTTTGATTCAGTTTGTACTGCAATTATTTTATTTGAAACTAAAAACTCTATTCCTTGCACAAAGTCTGAATCTGTGATTTTGTTTTCTGACCACCATTGTGCATTGTTTTTAATCCATACTGGAACCTTGTTTGCATCTCTGTCTTTGACTTCAAATGCATTTACTAAGATTAGTTTCCCTTCAATTTCAGCATACACAATGTATGCCCCAATCTGTGATTCTGAGGTTAATTCTATTGTAGCTGTAAATGCTCCATCTCTTGATATTGTTGTAACTATTTGCTCTGTCTTGTCTGGTTGTATAATGGTAAGTGTCAGTGGACCTGTATGTTTTATCTCAAAGCTTCCAGATACTTGTACAAATTCTGCTTGGCGACTGGCAGGTAATGTGAATGTATCAGTAATGTCTGGAATGTCTTGGATTTGGGTAGCTGTAATTTTGATTATTTTATTGTCAATTAGATATTCTATTGCTCGCAGGAATTCAGTCTCTGTTATGTTACCATCTGCCCACCATCCAGCTGTGTTTTTAATCCAATCTGGAATTGAATCTGATGTTACTCCTGGATCACGATCATTGAAATCAGTGAATTGAGCTGCAGCTTGATTCAAAGTAAAAGTTGAGCCAAAAACTGTAATGATAATTCCAATTAGAAT
>JAUWQG010000146.1 GCA_030611185.1 Nitrososphaerota archaeon | reverse complement strand
CTCTGAATGTTTCATGTTTGGATTCAAGTAGATATGGCTATTAAATGCATTCTAGGTAATTATGATATCTAGATTTTGATAAGGGATCTTTTTAAATCCCGTAATGGGAATAGATGTTGTAAATAATTCTGATTTTGTTTTTAATGCATGCCATTCCAACAAAGATCTTGCTTTTTTTAATTTTTTTAACTTTATTTTTCTTTCTGCTGGTTTTGTGTTTGAAAACTTTCCAATTCTTTTTCCAAAATCCATTCCAAATAAAATAATTTTTTTGGCCTTAAAATAACTGGCAAGAAAAACTGCTCTATCTCCATCAGTAAATCCACCAAAATTTTGTATTTTTCCAAAAGGTCTTGTTTGGGTTGTTCCTATACAATTTTTGAAATTTTCAATAAAATTTAGTTTAGAAATATTATCACCATGGGCATGAACAACAAAAATTGTCTTAGACTTTCCAATTTTTCTAAAAGTTGTTTCATCTCCATCAAGATCAGTTACGACAATGTCTGGTTTAATTCCATTATCAATTAGAGGCTTGACTGCACTATCTGCCACAATTTTTATGGTTTTTTTAAAATCCAGTAATACAGGAATAGCATTTGATAAAGAAGGACCAGCACCAACTACGAAAACATTTTGATTTTTGATTAAATCTTGAATTTTTTTAATGTGATTTTCTTCTCCTAATATGGAGTCTAATAACTCTGCAGAATCTGCATCTTCTCTCTTATTGTAATTGAATTCCTTTAGAATTTCATTATATCTTGAATTCCATCCTGAAATCATCATATGACTCAAATTAGTATAGTCCATCATAAATCATGTGACAAAACTAGGAAAAGTAGGCGTAGGAGGGAAAAACCCTGTCCGTATTATGGGAATTTTAAACACTAGTCCTGAATCATTTTACAAAAAATCCATTAAAACAACAAAACAAAACATTTCAAATTTAGTTAAGAAAATAGAACTTGATGGAGCTGACTTTATTGATGTTGGTGGAATGTCCACTGCTCCATATCTATCTACAATAGTTTCAGAAAAAGTTGAGTTTAATCGAATATCAGGTGCAATCAAAATTATTCAAAATGTTTCAAATCTCCCCATCTCAATAGATACATGCAGAGCTAGTGTGGCAAAATCTACATTGGATCTTGGAGTTGAAATCATTAATGATATTTCTGGATTAAAATATGACAAAAAAATGATTGATGTTATTTCAAATTACAATCCGTCATTAGTTTTATGTGCCTTTAGCCAAAAAAAAGTATCTGGAAATAATGTCAATATAACTAAAAATCTTTTAAAGAAAAGTATTGACATTTTTAAAAAATTTGGATTCCCATCTAACAAAATTGTCTTAGATCCTGCCATTGGGTTTTTTAGGAAATCTGGAAACGGTCCTTTTTTTACCAAAATTGCCTCTGATTGGGTTGCAAGAGATATTCAGATTATACAAAACCTAAATTCCATAAAACAACAATATCCAATTTTGATCTCAGTTTCAAACAAATCCTTTATTGGAAAACTTTTGGGACAAGAAAATCCATCTGACAGGTTATTTGGATCGATCGCAGCAGAAGTAGTATCTGTTCTAAATGGAGCTGATATCATACGAACTCATAATGTTTTGGAGACAAAAGATGCGATTAAAGTAGCGTCAAAACTATCTAAAAGAACCAAAGGCTTATAATCAATATTTGACTTTCTTTACAAGGTTTCGTTGGAATTTAAAGAAGGGCTAACTTTTGATGACGTTCTTCTTGTACCCAAATATTCTGATATTACTAGCAGATCTCAAACAAATTTAGGCACAAAATTATCTCGAAACATTTCACTTAACATCCCATTTACCAGTGCCAATATGGATACTGTTACAGAATCTGCAATGGCTGTAGTTATGGCACGTGCTGGAGGAGTTGGAATTATTCACAGATTTTTAACAATCCAAGAACAAGCAAATGAGGTTCTTAAAGTTAAAAGATCTGGAAGTGTAATGATTGAAAATCCATATACAATTAATCAAGATAAAATCGTTCAAGATGCAATCGATTATGCTGAAGAAAAAGAAGTCTCTGGATTGTTAGTAGTTGACTCTAATTCTAAACTTGTTGGAATTGTAACTGACAGAGATTTATTATTTGAAAAAAATACTTCTCATTCAATTAAAGATGTAATGACCAAAGATGTTGTTACTGCTAAATCTGGAGTAAGCTCTGAAGAAGCAAAAGAAATTTTGCACGAACATAGAATAGAAAAATTACCAATTGTAAATGAATCAGGTTCTATTAATGGTCTTATCACAAGTAAAGATATTACAAATATTGAAGATTATCCTTTAGCATCCAAGGACAAAAAAGGAAGACCTCTTGTTGGAGCAGCAGTTGGAGTAAAAGGTGACTTTTTGGAAAGAACAGAAGCTCTCTTGGATGCTGGAACTGATGTACTAGTAGTAGACATTGCACATGGTCACAGTGAAAATGCAATTAATACAGTTAGAAATATTAAAAAAGCATTTCCAGATTGTGAATTAATCGCAGGAAACATTGCAACAGCTCAAGGTGCTGAAGATTTAATCAAAGCAGGTGTAGATGCAGTAAAGGTGGGAGTAGGAGCTGGATCCATTTCTATTACTAGAGTGATCACTGGATCTGGAGTACCACAATTGACTGCAGTAATGGATTGCGCCAAAATTGGCCGTGATCATGGAATTCCAATTATTTCTGATGGTGGAACAAGAACCTCTGGTGATGCTACAAAAGCATTAGCAGCAGGAGCGTCTTCTGTTATGATAGGAAGTATGTTAGGAGGAACAGACGAGTCTCCAGGTACAGTTCTGACCAAAAATGGAAAACGTTTCAAGGTTTACCGTGGAATGGCATCTCTAGGGGCATCCTTAGGAAGAAAATCAAAGGATATAGGCTCAGTTTCCTTTGATGATGATCTTAATGATTATGTAGCCGAAGG
>JAUWQG010000100.1 GCA_030611185.1 Nitrososphaerota archaeon | reverse complement strand
TGCATCTCTAAATTGAACTGCTGGTTCTTTAGATGCGGGAGGCTGTTCTGATTTTTTTGGTAAATCTGTGAATTTAATTAGCATAGATGCAAGTCCTAAACTTTGAAATCTTTCTGCAGTTGCGGGTTTGACACAAGCTGGTGCTCCATTATTTCTAATTATTAAATCAAGACCTATCTTACAAGTAATATCTTCAATTGGCATTCCTTTTTTTAATTGTTTTTTTGGTGCTTCTACTTCTGCATTTGCAGGAACTGCCAAGGAGATTACAAGAAATAACATAAATCCAAAGATAATTTTATTTTTAAAAAATATGCTCATACACTTACTTTCTTTTTTATCATAAATAGATTGATGATGAATCCTACTTGTCATCTTACAATCAGACACAAAAATCAGTAATGAGAATGTGTGTATTGATTATATTTGATGTCGCACAATTAATTTTGAAACATCTTGATTGACAAAAAATTTTTGTTTGTACCTATGTTTTTTCTTTTGTTGATTCCAATTTCAAATGTTTATGCAGAACATGTTTTTGACATGGATGCATTTGGCCAGTTTCCTGATATTGTACAACTATCCTCCGAAAAATTTGTTCTTGAAATTGATGGGAACTCATATGATCTCTATTATGGATATCATGGAAGTATGGATTCTATGACAATTGATGAGGAAAAACCTACACTTTCTTCCATGTCACTTAATCCAGAAAGATTATCCTTGGAAATTACATTTGATGAAGTTCCGATAAATGGTGTATTTTGGGTAAGAATGCCTTTTGAGGTCATTTCAGCAGAAAAAGAACAATTTCAGTTATTCATAGATGGCGTAGAGACACAATTTGACTTGACTAAATTTCCAAATGACTATGCATTAGGAATGATTATTCCTAAAAATGGACAACACATAGAGATTGTAGGAACCAAGGTGATACCTGAATTTGGTACCATTTCAATTTTGATTTTAGGAATTACTGTTCTTAGTATTGTCTTCCTAGTTAGAAAATCACCTTTTGGCCCTAGTTGGACTAGAATTAATTAGGCAATATTTTCTAGTTTATTTTAATGAAGAAAGTAGGATTGCTTGGGTGCGGGGCTATTGGAACTCAAATAGCCTTGGCGATTGATTCTGGTGATGTACCTGCGATACTCACTCATGTTTACGACGGTTCAAAAGATGCTTCATCTAAACTAGTAGAGAAACTAAAAACTAAACCTGTAATAGTTGAAAACCCTCATCTGCTATCCTCAAATCCTATAGATATTGTCGTAGAAGCTGCCTCTCAAGACGCTGTTAAGGATGTAGGACTAAGTGTCCTGCAAAATAAAAAAGATCTAATGATAATGAGTGTGGGTGCATTACTTGATGAATCTATTTATGAAATTTTATCTGATGCTTGTAAAGATTTTAAAAAAACAATTTATCTTCCCTCTGGTGCAATTGCAGGTCTGGATGCAATAAAATCAGTTAAACATGAATTAGAAACATTATCCATCACAACTACAAAACACCCACGTTCACTAAAAGGAGCAAAATTCTTTGAGAATTCTGATATTGATTTGGATTCACTTACTTCAGAACATGTAATTTTTCAAGGAAATGCAAAAGAGGCTGTATCTTTATTTCCTGCAAACATCAATGTTGCAGCTTTACTTTCCCTTACAGGAATTGGAAGTGAAAAAACTAGAGTCAAAATTGTTGCAGATCCTAATACTGATAAAAACACTCACCATATTGAAGCCTCTGGAAGTTTTGGAAAAATGACTTTTACCATAGAAAATTATCCTGACTCAAACAATCCTAAAACGAGTAGATTGGCAACTCTCTCTGCAATAGAAACTCTGAGAAAATACTGCTCAGATGAAATTCAGATTGGCACATAATATGGCAAAAATTGCCACTATTGCCAACTTTTCATAGAATTATGGACATCTTCTTATTCTTTAAATCCCCTCCACTTGCATTTTTCAATGGACCATGCTTGTTCAAGACACTTCCAAATTAAAAGAGGATATTTTACGCTTGAAAAAAGAAAAAGATGTAGTAATTCTTGCTCATAATTACCAAATTCCTGGTATTCAAGATGTTGCAGATTTTACTGGTGATTCTTTGGGTTTATCAAAGCAAGCAGCAAAAGTGGACCAAAAAACAATTTTGTTTTGTGGTGTTCATTTTATGGCCGAGACTGCTGCTATTATCAGCCCTCACAAAAAAGTATTAATTCCTGATTTAGAAGCTGGCTGTTCTTTATCTGACTCTATAACACTAGATGAATTAAAGAATTGGAAAAAACAACATCCAAATGCAATTGCAGTTGGATATGTAAATACTACAGCTGAAATTAAATCTGAATTAGATTATTGCTGTACCTCTTCTAATGCCATAAATGTAGTAAAAGCAATACCTGAAAATAAAGAAATATTATTTTTACCTGATATGTTTTTGGGTTCCTATGTTGCAAAAATGACTGGAAGAAAAAATATGCATATTTGGGCAGGTGAATGTCATGTTCATGCCGGTATTACTCCTGATGATATTACAAAGAAGTTAGACTCTATGAAAGATGCTGAATTTGTAATTCATCCTGAATGTAGTTGCACAACACCAATGTTGTATGACTTGGCATCTGGAAGTTTTGATGAGAGAAAGGTTTCAATTCTATCTACGGAGGGAATGCTAAACCATGTTAAAGACTCTAAAGCAAAAAACTTTGTAGTTGCAACTGAAACTGGAATATTATATCGTATGAGAAAGGACAATCCAAACAAAACATTTGTTCCCGCATCCGAAAAAGCAGAATGCCAACACATGAAGATGAATACCATGGAAAAAGTATATGATTCTCTAGTGGAGGACAAGTACGAGGTTACAGTACCTAAAAAAATAGCTGACAAGGCAAGATTGGCAATTGACAGAATGCTTGCAATTAGTTAATTCCAAAATCTACACTAAAGCAATAATTGTTGAATTTTTGATTATTTTAGCCTCATTAAGGGTATTATTTGGGTACTCTGAGTTTATGGTAAGTTGGTTGGACTATTTGGATTGGGATCAAAAGACCCACAGAAAAAAACTATTTCAAAAAAAAAGAAAGAATTACGAAAATTAGTTAAAGACAAAAAATATGACTCTGCTTTGAGAATAGGTTCTGAAATTCTAAAAAAGAATCCTGCTGAAAATGATGTTTCGTTTATTATTGGTGGAATTTATTATATGAAAGGTAAGTATCGAACAGCAATTTCATATTTTGAAAAATCTCTTGAAATTGCCACCCATGATATTGATCTATTAATCCTAACTGCCACTTCGTATTTTAGACTAGGAAATTTTACCCAAGCAATAAGATGCTGTGATATTATTAAGGAAATTGATCCTAAAAATAAAGGTGTAAAAGAGTTATTAGAAAAAATAGAATCTACTAAAAAATAGTTAAATTTCTAAACTCAAGTCTATTCCCTTAACTGAATTTGTAATGCTTCCAACTGAAATAATATCTACTCCTGTATTGGCGTACTGAGAAATATTTTTTGATGTGATTCCGCCAGAAGCTTCAATCTTTACTTTACTGCGAAGTTTTTTTATTTTTAGATCCTGTATTGTTTTTTTAATTTGTTGTGGCGAAAAATTATCTAACATTATTATCGTCGCACCCTCTTTTGCAGCTAAAATTGCATCAGAATTATTTTCAACTTCCACCTCAAATTTTTTGTGTCGTTTTTTTGCTTTTTTAATTAAATTCAAAAGAGAATCACTTACTGCGATATGATTATCTTTTATCATCACCATTTCATCTAATCTTAAACGATGCTTCTCCCCCCCTCCAATCTTTACTGCTTCCTTGTCAAAAAATCTAAGACCTGGAGCAGTTTTTCGTGTTGCGTAAAGTTTGGTTTTTTTGTTTGGTATCTTTGCCACAAGGCTGTTTGTTTGAGTGGCAATACCGCTCATTCTAGTAAGTAAATTCAAAACAGTTCTTTCACAAGTTAGAATTTTTCTTGCATCCCCTGAAATGCTCATTATGGCTTGATTTGGGCGGACTTTTTGACCATCCTTTTTTAAAATTTGGACATTACATCCTTTGAGGTTGAAAATCTCTTTTGCAAATTTTACTCCAGCAACAACTGCCTTTTCTCGAGATATTATCTTGGCTGATATTTTCTTCTTGGATAAAAGAGAACTTGTAATGTCTCCTTTTCCAATATCTTCTGATAAAAAACTCTGTAGTTCTTTTCTTAAATTAAATGTCAACGTTTTGCTATGATTTAGTTGGGATTTTAATGATTTGGTAAATGCTTTTTTTAAATTATTTTCTATGTTACTTTGATTGCATACTT
>JAUWQG010000125.1 GCA_030611185.1 Nitrososphaerota archaeon | reverse complement strand
CATGCGATATCTAATGCAATTTTCAATAAATTGGGAGATTGGTTCTACTTGAAAAGTAGTAAATCTTTTATGAAAAGATCCGATCTAAATCTTAGAAAAATGTTAAAACCCACAATTATTGCAATTTCATTAATTTTAATTGCTTTTACAACTGATCAACAAGCTTTAGGATATTCAAACGAGCCCAATCAGGAAGAATATTTGGATTTTCAACCATATACTGGAAATCGATTAATGGTCTTCAATGATACTAGTATAGATTATTGTGTGTCAAATAATGATGAAAACCCTGTTTTTAATCACATCGCCGCAAATGCTATTCAGACCTGGCAAGACAGAATAATAGATGTAACAAACAACCCATTTGTGTGGGATATGACAATGCATATCCAACCAAAAGATCAATCAATTTGTGATGGGTTTGTAAATTATGTAAGTACTCCCGATCCTACTACCTTTCAACTTTCAGGAGTTGCAGGGTTTAGCCATCCTTTAACTCCTGTTGCAAATGTGACAATTTACACTGATGATTATCAGAGTACACTAATTGAGATGGGAAAAAAGGATCAAAACTTTTGGAACACAATGACTCTTGAAAAGTTCAAAGCTATTGTAAAAAATGGTAATCACAAACAGTTTGACTATGAAATGATTAACCGAATCACATTACATGAAATAGGTCATTCACTTAGTTTGAATCATCCTGTCACATCTGATGGAAATCTCCATAACGCTCCCGGAATAATGGGTTACAACATGTCATACAATCAAATCGAAGAAAATGAGGTAATCAATATTGTAAAGGCGTATCCTAATGGATTTTCAAAAATATCTTTACCAGAATCAATTAATCTAGATGATCCAGGCAGCAAAAAGGCTGTGCATCTAGGCGAGATTACGAATCTTACCATAGAATTACCTAACATAGAAGGAAAATTACCTCCAACTGGAGTTGAAGTATACATATTTCCAGAAGGTACCCTTTCTCAAAAACCCGACTATGCACCAATTAAAATTCTAAAAACAGATGGTATGAATCATCTAGTAAATGATGAGGAGTATCTCTCTGACATTCATGTGTCTATGACACATTGGGATACTTTTACCAAAGTATTATCAATTCAATTTAAAGTGGTAAAAGAATTTGAAAATGCAGATGTAATTGTGATAGCACATAGCCTTGGTGGTTTTGAAAAACAATGGTTTTTGAACGATGTAATGACTGTTGACAAAGCTTTGTTTTCCAACCTTTTGTTAGATATTGAAACAACCGAATACACATATCATTTAATGAGCGTAAATCCAAATCGTGATCTAGAAAAACAATCGGCCTTTAAGTTGGAACAAAAAAAACTATACACTGAAGCCTTGAGAGAATGTTTGGCAAATAAAAATATGAAAAAATGCAATGATGAAATAAACATTGAAGATTTTCAACAAGGGGAAAAACCTGTTCCAATTTGGATGCCTCTTACATTATTAATGAAATAATTTCTTTTTGAAAACTTTTAAAATATTCAATTAACTTTGAGTTATATTTTTTAAAATCCTTTGATGCTTTTCACATAGTTTACCTTCATCTAACTGTGAATGCAAAAGATCTTTTTGCCAATGTGCATTGAATAATCTACAATCAGAACTATTACAAAACGGCTCTCCTGTCTCGTAATAAAAAATTGCTTGTAAAAGATACCCTTCTATGATTTTTGATAATCTCAAATCATTGTATTCCAAATACAATCCTTTGTATTTTTGTTTAATTGTATCTACATTAATTCCCTGAGTAAAATTTGTCATTAAATCAAAATAATATTCTCTTGGTTTTGCTGGTGCTTCTATTATCCCAGTTGTTGAAATTATGGATGGATTTGAGCCTATTAGGGCTCTTCCATGATATCTATAATCATTATTATCAAAAGTACACGTTAGTTTATTGGTAAAAAATACATGAAATATGTTCTCAGTATCTTCTTTTTCTGAAATTAGATTCGCTAAAACTTTTTGAAGTCTAAACCCATCATACATGATAATATTTTCTGTTTTTGAAGTATCTTGGAAATTTGATTCTTCAAATAAAATTTCTTCATTAGTAGGAGCATGTTTTTCAAAATCTTTTCTTAGATTGAAAACTTTACACTCTGCAATCTTGGATGCAGTATCTGTCGAAGCAAACTTCAAAATATTATCTCTTGATTCTACTGTAATTGAAAAGATTTCTTGCAAAAATTGCACTAGTTTATCTAGTTGAATTTCTGGAACAGAGGGTTCATCATAAAGTATAATTTTTGAAATTTTCAATAAACTATTGTGCTAGTTCACAGTTATCTTTCTAACTCTTTGATCTTTTCTGCTGCAATCGCTGCTGCTTTTTTACCTGAAAACAGCATTGAACCAAACGTAGGTCCCATCCTTGCTAATCCATGAGTTTCAGTAACTGACATTCCTGCTGCTATTAACCCTGGATATACTTCACCTGTTTTTTCAACAACGTGTTCTTCTCCTTCATTTACATACATTGGATTCATTCCTTTCCACTCTGCTAAACCTCTGTCTACTAGTCGTTTTACTGCGACTGAGTCATGACCTGATGCATCAATTATTATTTTTGCTTCAAGTGCAATGGGATCAACACAAGTAATGTTTCGTGGTAATGCTGATACTGGCATCCAATTCACAACAATTCCTGCGACTCTTCCATTTTTTAAAACAAGATCATCAAATTTTGTAAGATTAAGAAATTTTACACCTGCATCGCAAGCACCTGCAATTAATTTTGATACTGCATGAGGTCCTGGTGTAAGGTATAGTCCTTCCATAACTTTTTTGTAGGGAATGCCTAATTCATCCCAAATTTTTTGAGCAGGCTCTCTGACTGTAACTGGATTCATCATGTAGCCTCCAAGCCAATACCCTCCACCTAAGTAATTATTCTGCTCAATTACCAAAACTTTGAAGCCCATGTTTGAAAGCTCTCTGCTGGCAGTCAATCCAGCTGGACCTGCTCCTATAATTATTACATCTGATTCTGCTCTATCCATCAAAACTTCGTGAAATTCAGTAGCAATTGCACGAGTAATTTCTACTTCTCTGACATCAGTGAATATTTTTTCTGATTTTTGTGCAACTGTTGCCTCTTGCATGATAAACCTGACTTTTTATTTGACATTAATACTTTCGCACAGATTTTAGAAAATTAGTATGTCCTAATTCACCTTTACACGGACATAGTTCTAGCTTTATTAAATCTCAATGAACCAAGAACTATTGAAAAAACAATCTGAACCATTGGAGAATATTCAGAATGAGGCATGGCTTGACAAAATGCAGAGAAAATCAAAGTCAGTTAGAACCAGAGTTGTTGCCAAGACCTCATTGAAGACCTTTGATTTCTTTTGCAAGTCTCAGGGAATGGAGAAACATTCAGATCCGAATGTGACATATGGATATATTCCTAAAATGGTGCAAGAATACCAAAAATGGTATAATCCAAAGCCTA
>JAUWQG010000075.1 GCA_030611185.1 Nitrososphaerota archaeon | reverse complement strand
TTGGATTTTCAAATCTTTCTTTTGGTCAGGGAGTTCAAACATCAGGGGGCGTTAATGTTGATGGTACGTGGTATCTAGGTGAGACTCTTAAAACAGGTGACTATTTTGAATATTCTTTGTGTCAACTAGATCTTAATGATTGCGCACCCATTACACTGAAAATGTGGATTAAAGGCGAAATACCACTTGAAAGCGAAACATTGTGGGATACAAGAGTTGTAGTAATTGATGGCAATAAAATAATAAAAGGTTCAATGGGACTTGGCAAAAAAGCACCCGAACCTATAACCTTTGATGATGATATTTTTGATTATGCTATCGCATTCAAATCCTCCTTGGCTTGGCTTTCTGCTTTTGCTACTGGAAATGAAAATGATCTTATTCATGGACCAAAAGAATTCAAAGCTGCTGCATGGGGAAAAATAGGGGCCATTGGTGGTGCACAATTAATTCCATTAAGAGCCGAAAAAATAAGCACTGCTGCGGGAATTACTGATACAGTTGTTGTTGGTTGGTATAGCGGTAACAATAATGAAATATGGGTAGTGGATGATTTTCCTTTTCCTGTTAAAGCATTAACTTATGCATGGGTTACAACAGGTGTAGCTCCAATTGAAATGAAATTTGATTTGTTAGATTTTAAAGAAAACGTAATAGATGATCCTTTCATAGATGTTGTAGAAACAATTCAAAGAGAAGAATTGTTGGGATGTCCTACAGTATTTCATGATTATGTCAGTAAAAGAGTATCTACAAACACATTCTCCATGGGGATTCAGTACAATTATTCTCCAGAAATTCCTCTTGAGGGGTGTAATATTGACTGGAAAATAAACTTCATGAACAAATACAATGACGTTGAATTTGTAGATCAAGTTCATTATGATATTTGGGTTGTAGATGAGGATAACAACAGACTTCGCTCATATGCACAAGATATAGGACGAAATGACTTGTTTAATGGATTTGGCCAGGTTCATCTTCTTCTTCCAGTAGAGGAAAAAGCAGGAATTGTTCGTTATGCCATTTTTGTCCATGGAAAAGGAGCGGAATATGCAATACCAGATCCAACAGTGGCAGGATATGCTATAGTTGAAATTAAAATTGCAGAAAATCCCCTCCTTGAAAAAATAGATGACAATGTTGTCTCATCTTCTGAAATTCCGGAATGGATTAAAAATAACGCGGGATGGTGGGCAAATGGTGACATTGATGATAACTCATTTGTTCAAGGAATTCAATTTTTAATCAAAGAAGGAATCATGAAAATAACTTCCTAATTGGAATTTATTTTTTATTGTATTAACATTCAAATTGATTAAATTGGATGATTTTGCAGGTAAGTTGATTTAAAATGGCAGGTTTTATTATTCATCCAAAACGTCATCTTCAAAAATTAATCAATAAAGGTGAATACATTGAGGCAATTGAATATGCCAAAAGCATAGAAAAAAAATTTGAAAGTGATTCTGATTTTTGGTTTATTTTTGGAAGTGTTTACTTTATTCTTGATGATGCAAAAAAAGCTCTCCCATACTTTGAAAAATCTTTATCCTTGAAAGATGATGATGTCGAAACTTTGATTATCAAAACAAACGCACATCTTTTCTTAGAGCAAAAAGACGAAGCAATACAATGTTGTAAAAGAATTATCCAAATAGAGCCTGACAATTATGAGGCTCATGGATTGTTAGAGAAATTAGAAAATATCTAAACTGAATCATTGTTTTTACTTTTTAACTCGTACACATTTTCAAGTAACCAATCACAAAACTTTGTGACCTTTTCATCAAACTCTGTCCAAATGTGAACTGAATGTGGAAGAATATCTATCTTCCAATCTTTTGTAAATACTCTAACTCCTTCTTTATCTTCATACATGTAGGCATCTTCAATTTTAATATCTTCTAAAATCTCCTTTGCCTTTTCTTTTATGATGTTTCTGTCAATTGGAAATTTTTTCTTTTCATAATCAACAATTAGGCTTAGATCTCTCTTTCCATACATTTCATACTCGTCTATTCTACCTTTTTTTGGGAAATTAACTATCAGCTTTATGTTATATTTTTTGCCTACATTCTTACCTATTTCGACTATTTTGGAATATCCCATTGCTGGGTTTTTCTTTAGCAAAAAGCGGATTTGTGCTAATTCTCTTTTCAATTGTTGCTGAAGGTCTAAAACTATATCTGAAAATATCACAATCTTCTCAATTTCTATCCCATTATAATCATTAATCTTAAACAGGATTGGTTTTTTTAGATGTTTGATTTAGAGTTTGTATTGGCATTACCGATGGACTATGATGGATTGCGTGTAGATGACGCTTCACTGAGAACTAACAACGTAAATGATTACAAAGTAACCTGTATTGATTTTATCAAAGATATTGCAAATGATTATTTTGCATGGGTTGATTACTATCAACTTGCTGAGGAAGAAGACAAGAGAAGAAGAGCTGGAATTAACACTACAATAGAGAGAACAAATGAATGGATTGCAAAAGTTGCCCAGACAATAAAGGCAGTTGATGTTGTGATGAATGATGGAATTCAAAAAATGGCAGAATCTACTGCTGGAAAACCATTTCAAATTGGTGTTTTTGTAAATGGTACATCAAGCTACACCATGACAAAACCTGGTATTATTGATGTCAATATCAAGGCAACAGGTAGGAAAGGAAGAAAAACAAAGCTTGGATTCCATTTTAAGAGTGACAGATTTAGAATAGAATCCACATGTGATGCATATTTAGAAGAGGCTAATTTACCTGATCAGGAATTTGAATTAATGGATATTAATCTAAAACTTCATCTAGAAAATGCAAAGCAGCGCGATGTCATCTCCTTTACTGTAACTGTAAGTGAAATGGAAAATGATGTGGAGTTAGACCGTCGAGGCCTCACTACTATTGTTCATGTAGTGTAATTTCTATTGCAACTCTTTTTTCTTCTGCTCTTTTTTCACCAGGATATTTCAACTGTGATATTTTTTGATTCAAATTTTCATCAGTTACAATTTTCGCAAATCCAGAATACAATGAATCATTGTATTTGATGACTACTTCAGAGTTGGTTATTGCATTTTTGAACCAATCTGAATCGGGCTTGTGTCTTGAAAAGTAAATTTTTTCATTATACTTTACACCTCGAAGAGCCACTGAATGGGACTGCTTTGTAATTCTGCCTTTGGTCACAAGTGATGCACGAAATAGGCCTGTGTCTATTGGCATGCTCAGCTAATTCTGTCAAGTAATTTAACCCCATTGATAGAAAATTCTGATATTTGGTCTGATAAACAAATCTGAAAATAATAGCACATGTCAGTCAAACTAGAAGGAACGCCTGAAAATATGATCCCTGCTGATTCTTTTACAGGAAAAAAAGTAATTGATAGGGAAGGAATAGAATATGGTAAAGTAAAGCACATTCAAATTAATCCAAACACCCTATGCGTTTGTGGAGTCACTATTCATCAAGGTTTTCGTAGAGATTTCTTTCTTTCAGAAGATTACATTGACAAATTCACTGAAAAAACCCTGCTTCTTAGCAGACCTCCAATTAGAGTAGGTATACCCGTAATTGACACTGATAGGCGCAAAATAGGAAAGGTAAAAAGTATTCATCGTCATCCTGATACAAAAGAGTTAGAATCCATTGAGATAACAGATGGATTGGTACATTCTAAAACCATTTCAAAATCTGAAATCTGGGGATTAGGCGAGAAAGTAATTCTTGGAATTACAAAAGATCAATTCAAGGAACTCAAATAATTTTACTAAGTTTCCTTAGTCATTCTTTTCATTAGCCATGCCCATTCTGGTCTTTCTTCTTCTTCATTATCTTGGGCATTTTGTTTCATATGAAAATTTTAGTTTAAATTCATGATAAGAATTTTTGGAGTAATTGTTTTTTACAATCTAGTTGTAAAAACCTCATTTAGGAAAAACTCATTATGAAAAATCATCTGATTAAAAGAAAAAGGAGATCAAACCTAATCAGATATCGGGCAATAGTGAGAAGGGCTTGATTCCGTAAATTTAATCTCTCTTTTTTACATATAAAGAACACGTAGAATTTATCAGTACGATCTTGACTCATTGATTAAAAATTAATTTCATGGTATCAGATGTGTTTTACTACAAATCCAATACCATGTTGTGCTAGGTAGATGATTCTTTCAAAATTTCTATTTAACCCAGATGGACGATTTATCGGCAAAATAAAATTTCCTCAATTTATGGTTATTTGGATTGGAGTGATTTTTGTAATTCATCGTAATATTTGATGGAGTCTAGTAACCTTTCTTTAGTAATGGTTCCCTCTGAGAGTATTTTTTGGTATAATTCTGGATAGATAAATTCCCGCTCAGAATATTCTATTATTTTGTTATAATTTTCTTGAAAATAATGTGGAATTTCCCCTGATCCAAGGGTAGATTTGACTGGAAATCCATATGCATATGCTAAAACATCGTGCTTAAGCCCCTTTGTTTTAAAGTCATTTAGTGGGAGATGAGTTTGTAGAAAATCAATTACCTCTGGTTTGTTAATTATCCATTGGTGGAGCCATTTCTCATCTTCAATTTCATGACGCCTCATTCTGTTATAGATAAAAAATAAATCAAATCGCAAAATGTTATGTCCGATTATCTTTAATCTGTCAGTTCCTGTCCCTCTCTGTAAATCCACGACAAGATCATAGAATTTTTTTAGCATCTCTTTTTCTCCCATCTCCCATTCTTTTAATCGAAATACATGACCATTGTTTATTTTGTATGTGATTAGAATTACCTTGCCTTCAAAGGGAGTTAGGCCTCCTCTATCGAATCTCCAAAAAAGATCCTTGTCGTCTGAATTTCTATCTAATTTTCCTGAATCTATCTTTTCTTTAGTTTGAAAATACTCTTCTTTTGTAAACAAAGGTGCAGTTTCAATATCTAAAAAAAGATCAGGCATAGATTTAATGCATTATCAATAGAAGATTAATTTATCGAAATGATAAAAATTGAGTTTTGATTAGCTAGGAATTACTGTGAAACCTGGAATTAACACATCATTAGAAGA
>JAUWQG010000106.1 GCA_030611185.1 Nitrososphaerota archaeon | reverse complement strand
TTCTTTTGAGAACATTATCAATTTTAGATTCTAGCATGAATCAAGAGAGGTAGACTATTCTAAAACAATTTGGGTTTTTCAAAAACGTCCTCTCATATTTTTTCTCATTATAAAACAAAAATATGATTGAATCAATAATTTATTATGATTTTCAACGTATTCAAAATTAAAAAATATTAATTTCATTTATGTACAATTGCCTAATTTCATAAAATTATATTAGTTTTGAGCCTAGACGAAAAATTTAATGATTTCAAGGTCAATATTTTTTCTTAGGTGCAATTGTACCTAGATTCACCATATCAAGTCATGGGCAATATGTTAGAAAAAATGAGGATCAGCATTGACAAAGACCTAGATGCATGTTATCAAGTAGTGGACGAGGGATTTGAAAAAGTCAAGGATACCGTTGACAAAGACCTAGATGCATGTTATCAAGTAGTGGACGAGGGATTTGAAAAAGTCAAGGTCACCATTGACAAAGACTTGGACAAATTTATGAAGTCAATAGCATTTTTTCAAAGATGAATTTTAGAAAAGATCTGAAATTCATCTTTAGTTTCTTTTTCTAATTTTATATTTAAAATCAAAAAATACTATTAACTATTAAAATTCAATTTGAATTTATTTTGAAAGTTTTTCACACTCTACAAGAGAATCACGTAGTTTACCATTATTACGAAATCTATCAAGAGGATTAAGATCCAATGCCATATTATAGCATTTGATAGCTTCTTTGTATTTGTCAAGGCTTTTGAAAGTATGACCAAAGTTTTGCCAAGATAAAACATCTTTGTTGTTAATTTGAATGGCTTTTTTGTAAAATGTTAATGCTAAATCAAAATTTCCTAGATGGTATTGTGCATCACCTTTTGTGGCCCATCCATCAAAATCCTTGGGATCAAGTTCAATCATTTTTTGTCCAAATGAAAGTAAATTATCCCACTCTTCTAATTTGGTAGCCTCTAGTGCTTTCTTTCTCCAATATTTTCTATCTTTTTTACCAAACATAATTTAGATTCTTTAATCTATAATTTATCAAGATTTTGCAAAATTTGAAATTTGAGCTATCAAGTGATTACTGGAAAAAATTATCAAAGTTCGTATAGAAAATCTTATCATCTAGAAAATATTGTAACAATTATGGAAATTCAAGCAGCTGTTGAAAAGATCCTAAAGATCAGCCCTTCTGTTCGAGTAGTAAGTGTATGCGATCTGAGTGGAAAACTGGTATTTTCAGAACGCTCAAAGAAAGTGCATATTTTGGTGTCAAAAAAACAAAGCTTGGCATCATTAAAGGCTGCAGCAAATGATTGGAAGCAGAGGAAAAAATTGGCAAAAACACTCGGAGCATGCAAGTATGTTGTTGCAGAATACGATAATGTCAAAAGAATAGTAATTGGGGCTGGAAAAAATCATATCATGTATGTAACTACTTCAGCTTCGTTTGATCACAACAAAGTCATACGTAAGGTAAGATCTTTCAGATAACCAAAAAATTTCTATTTTTTATTTTATACAATAGTAAATTATCCTGTTAATTATTCTTAGAATACCCTAGGTATGATACATTCTGTAGATTAGTTGTTTTGTGTTTTTTTATATCTCCATAAGGCCTGTTAGAGTTTTCTTTTTCCAGTCCCTCTTCCAGAACTAACCCATAACCCCTTTGTTGAGGTAATTGGTGTACTCTTAATGTCACCAAACTTTATCTTGCCAGTTCCACGTCCTACGGTGATATACTTGTCTTTGGATGCTTCCTTTTTTGCTTCTTGATGTTTTTTAAAAGCCCCACCTGACCAGTTGTCATCTTTTTTCTCTTCTATACGTCTTGATGTTCCTCTGCCTCCAACTCGTACGATTGCCATTAACTTATCAAATATAATATGAAAATTCACATTAATAAGACTTTGAGGGAAATTTTTCAATTAAGAGTAGTTCTAAACATCAATTTCTTTTGAAATGTCTATTCCTTGCATGTGATTAACATCACTTAAACTCAATTTTAGAATTATTGTAAAACTTTGAATGCATACAATTTAAAAAAAATTTATCTTATTAAAATATTAAACATATTAGATTGGTTAGATCTATAAATTTTGCTCCATTAAAGAGGATTATAAAAATAGATTTTCAGTTTATGATCTAAAGTGTTAACAAGTTTATTGGTAATTAGACTAGAAAATTTTTTAATACTTCACATACTTGATTGGGCTTTTCAGCAAAGGGAGCATGTCCTGCATCATCAATTATTTCAAGTCTTGAATTTTCAATAGTCTCTTTGAAAATTTTTGAGTGTTCTAACGGAATTACCTTGTCGTGTTCTCCCCACAGAATCAAGGTAGGTATATTGTTAATCTGCCTTAGTCTGTCTAATCCTATCTGAGTTTTTGCGCTATTTTCAAGAGTCGATTTAAATGCGTGTTTGGCATTTGGCATGTTTATTCTTCTGATAAAACCATCTACTAATTGCGAGGGAATTCTCGAGGGATCTGCCACCATTTTTTCAA
The DNA here is from genome assembly GCA_030611185.1 of Nitrososphaerota archaeon. Classification (GTDB taxonomy): domain Archaea; phylum Thermoproteota; class Nitrososphaeria; order Nitrososphaerales; family Nitrosopumilaceae; genus Nitrosomaritimum. Next base: position 1,620 of record JAUWQG010000106.1, on the reverse strand, counting down.
ATGCCTTTCTTACATTTTCCTTTGATGGATTCATCGCTGCATTGAAGTATTCCTCAAGAATGGGAGTAGGTTGATTCAACATTCCTGAAGAGTCTATTAGAACAAGCTGCTTGACATGATTTTTGTGTTGAATCGCTATTTCTGAGGCAATATAACCTCCCAAAGAGTGACCTATCAAACTTATTTCTTCATTATGAATTGAAATCTCTTTTTGAAACGATATGATAATTTTTCTAAATTGATCAATAGTGTACTCGATATTTGCAGGTTTGTCACTTTCCCCAAATCCTGGTAGGTCAATGGCTATTGAATGAAATTTTGATGAAAGCGCATCAGGAATTTTCATCCATCTATCTGCTGCAGAACCTAGACCATGAATAAATAAAATATGTCTCTTTTTTCCCTTTCCAGATTCAAGATATCTTACATTGAGTCCATCTACGTTTATCCAGCTTTCATCCAACGACAATATTTTTTTATAACTAGTTTTTATTCTTATTCTTCCAAAAAATAAAATTTAAAAAAAAGAAACCTAATTGATATTGCTATCAATATAGGAACGGATTTTATCTTTTGATGCAGCTCCTGCAGATTGTGCAATTACTTTGCCATTTGCAAAGATTGCCAATGTTGGAATACTAAAGATACTATATTTTTGTGCAAGATCATTGTTTTGATCTACGTTCACCTTGACAAAATCTACTTTGTCTTTATATTCTCCAGATAATTCCTCAACTGTAGGGGATACTGCTCTACATGGTCCACACCATTCAGCCCAAAAGTCTACAAAGACTGGATTGGTTGAATTGAGAACTTCTGCCTCGAATTGTTCTGATGATGTTATCTCTTTCATGCGTTCACCTCCTCTTCGTGTAGTTTTTTGAGACCCTCAGCTGACATTTGGAAAATTCCTTCAATGGTTTTTGCAACTTCAGGTGTACTGTTTGCAAGATTTGTACTGATGTTAACTTTGGTTTTTCCATCAGACAAACTTGTGATCTCATATCTGTTATGTAGTCCTGCAAATGGGGGAGGGGCTTCAGCTACTGAAAACTCTAGTACTTTGTTTTCATCATCTACTCTCTCAAGTTGTTCAACAATTCTTCCTTCTTGGTTTCCCAACTGAACGGTACATGTTCTTTGTGCAGAGTCTCCAGTTCTTGTGATACTAGAGCTTGTCACAATAGGTACGAATCGTTCAGGGTTTTCAAAGGAGCGAACTGTTTCCCATACTTTGTCTGCGGGTGCATCAATTACTGATGAAATTTCAATTTTCATTGAATAACCTCCTGGGCAAATATATGTGCGGGAAAAATTTTTGCTTCTGCAGAAGATATTTTATTTTTTAATAAATTTCTCCTGAATTGCACAATTTTACTCATGGTTCTGAAATAGGCAATACCTAATTCTTGACTCATTTGTTGTCTACTCATCGTATTTTCCCTCCTCAAATAATGTCCAAGACAAACCCATAAGATAAGCTGCAGTGTATTGTTTTTTTGGCAAAAGGTTTAACACTTCTTTTACAGGCTCCTTTTCTACCTGAATTGTTGACAGCGAGTGTTGCTGTTGGGTTATGTAACTTACCATAATATAGTTACTATACAAAGGTTATTTATA
>JAUWQG010000164.1 GCA_030611185.1 Nitrososphaerota archaeon | reverse complement strand
TTTTGCAAGCTCACTCCTAGTTTCTTGAATTTTACTTTTAAGATCTTTTTCATTTAGGGCCCTTGCAGTTTTCATGCTTACTCTTGCCATTACTTTAATTTCGCCTCTTCTTCCTCTAATGTCTCTAATTTTTCCATCTTCGTTCCTTCTATTTCAATTGCTTCTGATTCTGATTTGGCAGTGTCTTTTTTCCCTTCTACTTTGACCACTTCTACCTTAACATCGTCTATTTCTACTTCTTCTACCTTGACTTGTTTTGGTTTTGGTTTTTGTTCTTTTTCTTTTCTTAACTCAAATTCTGGAATCAGTTTTTCTTTTATTGCAATTCTAATTCTGATTCCGATTAATCCCATAGCTGTTGTGACATGTGCAATGTCTTCATCAACAATTACGTCTGCATGATGTCCTGCTCTGGGTAAAATTCCTGCAGTGTGTTTCTCAAATGCTGAACGATCACCTCTTAGTTTTCCAGAAATTGTTATTTGTACTCCCATAGCTCCTCCTTCCATTATTTGTTTTAAGGTCCACATTGTTGCTCTTCTAAATGCAGTACCTCGCTCAAGATGAGATGCCATTCTATTACACATGACACTTGGAGATAGGTCTGGTTTTTCAATCTCGTTTACTGAAATCTGTGGGTTTTTTAATCCAAAGTCTGTTTCAAGTCTTTCTGTTAGTTCTCTGATTCCAGAACCTTTTCTTCCAATTACAATTCCTGGTCTTGTGACATGAAGGGATACTCTTGTTCCTGTTGGAGTTTTTGAAATTTCTGCATGGGAAAAACCTGCATCTTTAATTGCTTCTCGTAGATAATCTTTGAGAAGCATCATATTGTAATTGTCTTTGATCACGTTTTTGATTGATGACATTTTAAATCTCCTGAGCTACCAACTCTACATGTGTTAGGACATTGTTCTTTGGAGTTGCTCTTCCCATTGCTCTGGGGGTAAATCTCTTTACAAGAACTCCTTTGTGAACTGTTGCATTAATTATTTTTAATCTATCTAAATCCATTCCTTTGTATTCTGCATTTGATTCCAAATTATCTAAAACTTTGATAAACTCTTTTGCTGATTTTTGTGGATATCTACCGGCCATCATTCCAGGATCTGATCTGTGTCCAACTTGGTTTTTGTATCTACCAAATGCGATTGCTCTTTTTTTGTTTACAACTGCTTGCAGATAGTCTCTTGCTTTGTCAATTGACAGTCCTTTGATTGCAACTGCAATTTCTCTTGCATGTTTGTGTGAAATGTCTTTTTCTCTCAGAGAAGAGCGAACGTGCTTTGTTGCGTCATAATTTTGAAATGCGTAGTCGAATCTTCCCATAATAATCACTTTAGTGGCACGTAGAGACTGGATCTTGATGCTCCAACACCTGGGGCACCGTGGTTTACTCTTTTGTTGGTAATAACGTATTCTCCGAGATAGTGTCCGACCATTTCAGTCTTCATCGTCAGTGGGACAAATTCCTTCCCAGAGTAAACATTTACTGTAACACCTACCATGTATGGCAGAACAATCAAATCCCTAAGGTGGGTTTTGATTGGAGTTTTTAATTTACCTGCTTTTGCAGCTTTAATTTCTTCAATTAATTTTCTTTTACCGTCTGTAATTCCACGGGTAAGTGATCTTCTTTGTCTAGAGTTGAATAACTGAAATAGCTTTTCTAGAGATGTGTTATCTAGGTCCTCTTTTGATAATCCTCTGTATAAAAATTCTTTAACCATTTTTCTTCTCCTCTGCCTGTGATTTTGAGGTTTTATGGTCCATATTATAGCATTCCTATCTTTGTAGCCAAGTCTCTTGCTTTTTCTATTGTCTCAAATTGAACAAAGGCCTTTTTACCGTAAATTGTTCTTGCAGTGTTTACATTGATTGCCTTTTGTTTGTAAAGTGTGTTAACAGCTTCGGCAATTTGAGGTTTGGTTGCTTCTCTTTCTACAATAAAACAAATCTTACTCTCATTTTCTACCATTGCAAATGTTTTTTCTGTAATGTATGGTTTCAAAATGATTCTACTTGCTTGATCTACGTTCATGATGTCTTCTCCATTAAGTTAAGATGTGTTGATTTTATTTTTGCAATCTCTTCTATTGCTGCCTTAGAATAAACTGTTAATCTAATAGGATCAGAACCTGGTGATAAATCCAAGACGCTCAAATTCTTAACTGATCTTGCCTCTACTCCTGGTATTGAACCACATGCTTTAGCAATGTTTTCAGAATCTTTAGTTACAAACAAGACGCTTTTTCCTACTTTTTTACCTCTTCCTCTAAGTGCAGTCTGACCGCTACGTGGCTTTCTTGATTGTAATCTCTCAACATCATTTGTAAGTTTTAGGGATTCTAAAACTTTGGCAAGTTCGCTTGCTTTAGAAATTGATTCTAAATCATTTGATACTATAATCGGAAATGATTCAATGTCATCTACTTTATGACCTCTTAACTGAACTTGTTTTTTTGACGCAGTAGCGGCAATTGCAGAACACAGTGCTAGTTTGTTTTCTTTTTTGTTTAGTTTTTTGTAAATTACCTTGTTTACGTTTGGTGGATGTGCTTGTCTTCCACCTCTAGTAGATGCAACTTCACCTGCTTGACCTTGTCTACCACCACCA
>JAUWQG010000094.1 GCA_030611185.1 Nitrososphaerota archaeon | reverse complement strand
TAATTGTTTTTTAGATACCATTGAAACTCTTGTATCCGTGGCTAAAAACCATCAAAAAACAATCATGCCATTGTACACTCATCTTCAACAAGCACAAGCAGGTCTATTTTCTCATTATCTTTTAGCACAAGCTGACTCTTTGACACGAGATTTTGAAAGATTGTTTGGAACGTTTGAGCGAATAAACCAAAGTCCACTTGGTGCAGGACCTGTCGGTGGAACAAGTATTCCTATTGATAGGCATAGTACTGCAAAGATGCTCGGGTTTGATGGCCTTGTTGAAAATTCACTTGATGCAACAAGCACACGAGATTTTGTGGCAGAGTATGTTGCAATGATTTCAATTTTAATGACTAATCTTAGTAGAATTTCTGAAGATTTTATAATCTGGTCTACTTCTGAATTTTCATTTATCGAACTTTCAGATGAATTTACATCTCCATCCAGTGTAATGCCTCAAAAAAAGAATCCTGATATTTTAGAATTAACAAGAGGAAAAACTGCAGAAATAATTGGAAATCTTACTGCAATTCTCTCTACTATCAAAGGATTATCTACAGGTTATGGTAGGGATTTACAGCAAATCAAATCCTCTATTTGGTCTACATCAAAAACTTCTATTGGTGCATTATTGATTTTAAAATCAATACTTTTGACCTTACATGTTAATGAAAAACAAATGAAAAAAGCAACTGATTCGAGTTACTTGATTGCACTTGACATTGCAGAAAAATTAGTTTTAAAAGAAATTCCATTTAGAACCACGCATAAAATTGCAGGATCTTTGGTTCAGCAAGCCCACCAATCCAAAAAATCTTTGAATAAATTAACAGCTAACGAAATTAAAAAATCAGTAGAAGGAACAAAAGTTGATTCCCAAATTGTTTCAGAAATTATACAGTCTACTACAATTGTTTCATCTTTGAGAGATAGAGTTTCTTTTGGCTCATCTGGTTATGCGGAACAAAAACGAATGATAAAAGATCGTATTAAAAAAATTAATGATTATAGAACAAACATAACAAAACGAGAAAATGAATTATCTAATGCATTAAAAAGATTGGATGAAAAAATTTCTATTTTTATAAAATAGACCTACCAATTTTTTATTCATTACGTACCTAAAAAGAGAGTTTCATACCCAGAAATTCCACTCGATAGTTTTCTATAATCAAATTTAATTGTAAATTGATAATTTTCAATATTTTTGGATTAATCACCTTGAAAAATTAATCTCAATAATTACGAAAAAGTAGCGGGTCTAGAGGGATTCGGACCCTCGACAACCGGATTAAAAGTCCGGTGCGCTACCTGGCTGCGCCATAGACCCACAAAGAAATTTGCTTAGAGTGTATAATTTAGTCTTTTACAAAATTTTTGTCGTGACAGAAACTTTTAATCTAGGATTTTGTTGAAAAGAAATTGTGCCCTTGTAGTATAGCCCGGTCTAGAATTCGGCCCTGTCACGGCTGAGACGCGTGTTCAAATCCCGCCGAGGGCGCCATTACTTTCTTATTTCTGAAAATACGTCGTCTAGAATTGTTTGATTTGCAGCAGCAATAAAGGAAACTCGAGTATCATAACTAAGATCAGCATCAAGAGAATCAAAATTTTCATCTAAAAGTAATCCTCCAGCTTCTTTTACTATCAAATATCCCGCAGCAATATCTTGAATACGAATTTTTTTTCTTAAATCAATAAAAATATCCATCAATCCTCTTGCAAACATTGCCATTTCAAGTGCATTGGCACCAAAATGTCTAGTATGGTTATGTTGCTCAAATATAGGATGTAGTTTTTTCATCAATTCTGGGGTGGCACCTGAAGTATTAATTCCCACAATCTTGTAGATGGGATCTTTATCATGAACCCGAATCTTTGATTGATTCAAAAACGCTCCTTTCTCTTTTGATGCCCAGTACATCTCTCCGTTTGAGAGGTTTGTTATTACTCCATCTGTAATAGAGCTTAATCTATTTTCAGTAGCAAACGCAAGAGAACTGCAAAAAAATGGAACCCCTCTTACAGCGTTAGCAGAACCATCTATGGCATCCATTATAACAAATCCTTTTGGATTTTTAGATAATTCTACTCTTCCACACTCTTCACCTAAAACAACACATTCAAAATTAATCTCTTTTAGATAGTCAAGTACTGTTTTTTCAGCAACAATATCGATATTGCGAGAAATATCTCCACCTGCACCTCTTCCAAAATCTCCGGCGGCATCTTCTGTCCCTGCTAAATCTTTTACATTTTCATAAATTTTTTTTGAAACCTCGCGAAGAATATCTATTACTTCCATTGATCTTGATTTTCTTATTCGTAATTTAAGTGAAGGATTTTTTTTTGATTTGAAAGCATAAATAACAATGTAGGAGTTGTCCGGTGTGAGTGGGAAAGATCAATCTGTAATTAGTAAGGAATCTTTGATGAGTACAAAACCTGGAAAACAAATTATGAAACAAGCATTATTCAAATCAAAAGGTTACAAATTATTCAATCGTTACAAAGAAGAGACAGAAAAAGAATTTCCAAATTTTGCAGAGCGATTTGCACAAGACCTTTACAGAGAAATTAGATCTGATTCCTCCCCAAATTCTACACAACAGGCTTTTGGGGATGAGGTAGGTTCTACTGAAATTATTCTTCAATCATCTGAAATTGATCCTATTCGGTCAAAGCTAGACGATATTGAAGTAATCCGAGACAGGGTTGCTCGAATACTAAATTCAAATTTTGTAAAAATGACATTTCCAGTTTTTAATGCTTTATTTGATGGAGCGTCAGAATATTTAGGAAACAAAAATGCTCACCTAAAACAAGACATTGTAGAGGGCCATATTTTAGCAATTGACCTTAGTGAACCAATGGATAGAATTGTGGACAAAGATGAGGATTTGGAGTATCTGGATGATTACAAATTGATGAATCCATATATTTTGAAATTAGCAAGAGATAAAATTTCTAAAGGTGGTGAAACAGTTCTAAATGAATTTGAGGAAGGCTTCAAGGAGGCAAGAATTGGACAATACCTTGATGAAGAATTAAAATCAAAACCAACCCAGATTACCGAAGAAGAGATGACTCTCTCTTACAAAAAATATAGATCTGTAATGGGAACAGCTGGAAGAAACATGGCCCTTGCAGAACGACCCCTGGGAGAAATTTTCTATTTGGGGATGGCAAGAGCTGCCGAAGGTGTTGGATGTGGAAATGAAATTGAAGATTCTATAAAAAATGGATTTGTAAAAATTCCATCATGGCCATTATATTATTCTCTTTTATCAAATGATGTCAAGAAAGGATTTGAAGTAACACTAGAAAAAAGTAATTTGTATTTACGTGATGCTCGTCTTGCCTTAGAATTACTGCCAGACGGATTTTCTCATAAAGAATTTTTAGAATTTTTATTCTTGACTGTAGAGCACTATAACCAATTTTGGTACAACAAGTTACAAAAAGCAAACAAATGGTCAGAATTTGAATCAAGACTCCCCAAGTGATAAAATTGATGTGGTCTGAGAAACATAGACCTCAAAATATCTCTGATATGGTTGGAAATGAGGAATCAAGATCAGCAATAATCGAGTGGTTTGCAAAATGGAAAAAAGGTACAAAGCCTTTGCTCCTCATAGGCCCTCCAGGGATAGGAAAAACTACAATTGCTTACCTTACTGCAAAACAATTTGGATATGATTTGATTGGTCTTAATGCTAGCGATGTTAGAAGTAAATCTAGAATTAATGAAATTCTTTCTCCAGTTTTAGGAAATATTACGATTCTTGGATCTCCGATGATTTTTGTGGATGAGGTTGATGGAATTCATGGTAGGGGAGACTATGGAGGAGCAGAAGCACTAATTCAAATATTAAAAGAACCTACTATCCCAATTGTTTTGGCAGCTAACGGCGATGTATCTGATAAAATGAAAAGTATCAAAAAAGTAGTAAAAACAATTTATTTCAAAAGAATACCTCCACGATTATTACGCGTATATATTGAAAATATTTTGAAAAAACAAAGTGCAAAATTAAGTCCTGGGGCCTTAATCAAAGTCATTGACAAATCAAAAGGAGACATTCGTTCAATGATAAATCTTACACAATCTTTAGAAACAGGATTTAATCCACAAACAGAACAATCTTTTGAAAGTGTTAATGTTGAAGATGGAGTAAATGCTTTCTTTAAAGCAAATTCAGTTGAAGAAGCTCGCAGTGTTCTTTATTCTATGCGAATTGATCCTAGAGAAAAAATTAATGCATTTTATTCTAGTATTGTAACTAGTGAATTAGATAGTGCTTCACTTGCAAAATATTTAGAAATAATTTCAACTGCAGATATGCTTTTTGGACGAATTATGAAAACTCAGAATTGGAGATTACTTCGATATCTAAATGATACTTTAATTAAATTATATCAAAATGATGACCGAATAAGATATTCTCAATATAATTTATCGTGGCCTTTACTAAATAGAATTCGTTGGGATG
>JAUWQG010000167.1 GCA_030611185.1 Nitrososphaerota archaeon | reverse complement strand
AATTTCGATATATTACCGTTTATTGTAAAAATGTTATCACCATGCTCAAATTATTGTAAATTAATTATCAAGAAAAGAGTTATTGATTTTAACAATTTTCTGTCTAGAATAACTCAAGGTTGATTTTAAATGATGAATTTGTAAAAACAGTGTTGTAATTTAGTAAATGTCTAATGGTAGCTTTTTGTAACCCCTACAATTGTAATAATAAAGATTGAAATCAATTGTAATTTTCTCCATTTTATTTGTCGGGATATTTTTTGTGAGTTTATCCCCTAATGCTCTAGGAGAGCCAATACTATATGATGAAAATTTGATCCTTGAAAAATATGTCAGCGAATGGGGTTGGGGGTTTACTACCATGACTTTCGTTGAAGAGGATATTTTACTTTTAGAGAAAGATGGTTTTGTCAGTTTAATTCGAGATGGAGTTATACAACAGGAGCCAGTTCTAGAAATTAATGTAGATCCCATTCAGGAAAGCGGGTTATTGGGAATAACTAGCGTTGGTTCTACCATCTATCTTTATTTTACAGAAGATGACAAAGATGGAAACCAACTAGGAAACAGAATTTACAAGTATGATTGGAATGGGGAGGAATTAATCAATCCAATTTTGCTTAAAGAATTACCCTCAAACAACTATCACAATAGTGGAGCCATGGTTACTGGACTAGATGATCAAGTGTATGCAGTGATTGGTGATACAGGAAAATATGGTCCTCTCCAAAATAAATTACTTGAAAACCTTTTTCCTCCAGATACTCTTGATTATATGGATACCAGTTCAATTTTACGAGTAGACCCTGAAGGACCATACTATGCCATAGGAATTCGAAATAGTTTTGGACTTGCAATAGATCCTGTTACAGGAAATTTGTGGGCCACAGAAAATGGAGATGATGATTTTGATGAGATTAATTTTGTTCCAGAGAAATTCAACAGCGGATGGAACAAAATTATGGGACCTGCAACTGAATCTGAAATAAATAGTCTTCCAGGATATGAAGATTATATTTACAAAGACCCAGAATTTAGCTGGGTACAAGTTGTAGCTCCTGTAGGATTGAATTTTGGAAAATTTAAGGAAACTGACAATTATGATAATTCACTTTTTGTAGGTGATTGTAGTAAGGGGAATCTTTACAAATTTGAATTAAATGAAAATCGAGATGGATTTGAATTTTCCAATCCTGATTTGCAAGACAACTTGGTTAATGAAAATGATTCAATGGATGAAATAATTATTGGTACTGGTTTTCAATGCATTACAGATATTGAAAGAGGTCCTGATGGTTTTCTGTATCTAGTTACACATGGAGAACGTGCTATTTACAGAATCTTACCAATAGAAGCTTTGGAAGATGAACCTGTTGAATCAAAAGGAAATTTAGGAGAGAAGGCATCTGATGCAGGAGAAGCCATAGTAGAAGCTGGAACAGAAACAGGTGAATTAGTTGTGGAGGTTGGAAAAGAAGCAGGTAAAGTAATAGTGAATACAGGAGAAGAAGTTGTTGAAAAAGGAAAAGAAGTAGGTCAAACAATAATTGAAAAAGAAGAAGAATTACATCAAAAGGTAGACGAGAAAAGAATAGAAACCAAAGAGGTAATTGAGCAAAAATCTTCAGAAGTAATCCAAGAAATTGAAGATGTCTCAGGAGGGGGTTGCCTTATTGCCACTGCAACCTATGGCTCTGAACTTGCACCAGAAGTTCAAAAACTCAGAGAGATACGAGATACTAAATTACTCCAAACAGAATCAGGGTCAGCATTTATGAGCACATTCAATGATTTTTACTATTCTTTTAGTCCAGAAATTGCAGATCTTGAGCGTAAAAATCCTGTTTTTAAAGAAACAGTGAAAGTTGCCCTAATTCCTATGATTTCCAGTCTTTCAGTGTTGAACTTTGTGGATATGGATTCAGAAGTTAGTGTTTTAGGATACGGGATATCTCTTATTTTGCTCAATATTGGTATGTATGTAGGAATTCCTGTAGCCGTTATTGTTGGGATTCAAAAAAATTCTAGATAATCATAATTTTCTAAAATCTAACATTTTTTTGTAAATTTTCATATACTAATCACATATCAAAAAAATATGATTATTGGAAAAATTCAAAAAGATGAAAAAACTATTAGGTTAAAAATAGATATCAATTGTACAAGTTGTAAAAAGAAAGTTCCTGGAGGAATTAAAGCATCTGAAGAATATTCCAATACGGATGATTTCAAAAAAAAATTAAAAGAATTTAAGGAGAATTATTTGTGTGGAATTTGTAGAGATAAAAAAAGAGTAAACAAATCTTGAATCCATTATTCCAATTAAGCACCAGAAGTTATGATAAAGAATTGCCCCTAGTAAAACAAGCCTTGATAGAGCTGGAAACAAAATGCGATGTACAAAATGGATATACTATTGAAGAGCCATTTGACAAATTTGGGTGGACATTTTTTAATATTCAAATTAGTGAAGAGATGGCAAACGTTATTGAAAAATCTGGTATGATGGA
>JAUWQG010000093.1 GCA_030611185.1 Nitrososphaerota archaeon | reverse complement strand
AGCCAGGACCTTGAGTAGTTGGAGGAATCTTCATGATTTCTTCTTTAATCAAGTACTGAATTCCTTGAACAAAGGAGTTATCATCAATATCACCATCTGCCCACCAGCCTGCATTATTTTTAATCCACTCTGGAATTTCATTTCCTCCAGAGCCAGGACCTTGAGTAGTTGGAGGAATCTTCATGATTTCTTCTTTAATCAAGTACTGAATTCCTTGAACAAAGGAATTATCATCAATATCGCCATTTGCCCACCAGCCTGCATTGTTTTTAATCCACTCTGGAATTGCAGTGGGTGGTGTTACATCGGGTGGAGTTATGACGGTATCTTTTGGTAGACTAGGTCCAACCTCTATTACTGCAGAACCAATTCCTGCATATGTTGGATCATAATCAAGCCCTAGTCCGTATACTAGAATATCAAGTCTGTATTGACCTTCAGATGGAACGTAAATTTTAGGAATATCAATTCCTTCAAGAGCAAAAATTCCTGGATTATTAGGATCATCACCTGAGTTTGTCTCTACTTCTTGATCATTTTCATCAAATAATGAATAGGCATATCTAACATCTTTGAGAAGACTTCGATTTTCATCAAAGAAGGTTATTTCAAAGGGAATCTCATCGGTTGCACCATATCGTCCATCCCATGCAATATTAACAGTAGTTGGGACTTGTTCAAAGTTTGTAGTATCGACTAGGAAAAATTCGGTGGATGTTTTTGATACTTCATTTAGTGGAACAAGTTTTAATTTCATAATATCGCTATCTTGATTTTCAGATCCTAAAGAGTCGTTGATCTTTTTTAGTTCCTTATTTGTAATTAGAAAATGTACAATATTTGTATCCTCAAATGAGTATGGATCATTTAGAAGAGCTCTTTGATCTATTTCAACTCCGTTGACATATCCTTTGAATTGTTTTCCTTCTGCATATGGTGCAAAGTCTTTTGGTACTCTAACCTCTTCGTGAACTACTTGGACTAAATCAACATAGTCTGGACTCCAATCAAAGGGCATATCAAAATAAATTGAATTATCTGAAGAGTCAAATTTAAAATTTTCAACCTCATCATAGTAGGTCTTTATAACTACTGGAATTTCTTCTGCATTGGCAGTTTGAAAGAAAAAGTCTTGTTCTTGTGCAATACTAACAAAAGTGTCATAGCTAAGCAAAGTAGCAAGAACAGTTCTTGGACTTGTTGCGGCTTCTATATCTATTCGAATATTGTATAGGCCTCCTTGTACAAATATCGGGCCTGTTATTGTTGGTCTGCCTTCTCCTTGAACATATAGAGCTCCTGGTGCGCTTGCATGTTCAGAGCCACCATAAATTGTGCATCTCCATAAATCTATTTCTTTACAATTTTCTTTTGGTTTAATTTGTACATTTAGTATTCCATCCGCATCATAAAACAAGTTTCTGGCTAAAAGTTCGCCACTTTGCCAAATCTCAATTCTATAAGTGACTTTATCAAGAGTAATATCCGTTAATGTATCAAAGAAACGAATTTTCATATTCACATCATCAACCTCACCTACTGTAATATCAGAAGGAGTCAAGTCAGTACGAACAGTAACTTCCATGTCTCCAAAGGTAAGTGGTTCTGCTTGGTCTCCTCCAAGTCCGTGTCCAAACGCATTAGAGGTAATAGCAGGTATTGAAAATATTCCAATTATAGCAATAATTAATGCAAACTTGTATGACAATATTGATTATGAGAGAATTCCATATTTAAAGATGGCATAGAATTACTATAGTAAATTTCTTGAAATGATTCAGAGTGTAATTTTTATTTATGGTAGAAAAAAAGAGATCGTATGAAATTTCTAATTGCATTATTGTTAATTTCGCTTATAATTACACCAGTTTTTGCTCAAACCAATTCACAGACTTTGCCTACAGAAAAAGGAACATTAGATGTAAAAATATCATATGATGAAATTGTTCTTGGTCAATTAACCACATTAAAAACTGATTTTATTAATCCTCAAACGGAGAAAATACAAGAACATATTGATTGGAGGTTTTCAGTTTCAAAAGATGGTGAAACTATTTGGGGACCTACACAACTAACTCATACTTCTGAGGGTTCATTAAAAAATTTAAAGTTTGAATTTCAAGAAGATGGTATGTATACTTTAGAATTTGACATTGAAGGAATTTTATTTCAGCCAATTCCACTAGAAAAAGTTTCTTTTGATATTATAGTTGGAGAAGCTAATGCACAACCCGATACACCTCCTGTGAATGATAATGGTGGAGGATGTTTGATTGCAACTGCAGCATACGGCTCAGAATTAGCTCCACAAGTTCAACAGCTCAGAGAATTAAGAGACAATACAATTCTCCAAACAAAATCAGGGAATTCATTTATGACAGCCTTTAATGAATTCTATTATTCATTTTCTCCTGTAATTGCAGATTTTGAAAGAGAAAATCCAATTTTCAAAGAAGGTGTAAAAGTTACTCTAACTCCAATGTTAGCATCACTTTCAATTCTAAATTATGTAGATATTAATTCAGAACAAGAGATGTTAGGTTATGGAATCTCTTTGATTTTACTAAACATTGGAATGTATGCGGGAATTCCTGTCTTTGGAATTCTAAGGTTGTATCAGATTAGAAAAAATTAGATACAATACTTGGAAATCCCAGAGAGGTTTTTATGTATCCCATCGAACATTTCTTTTAATGAAGACTATAGCTATAGGCTCCTTCTTCGTATTATTTGCTATTGTAGCCGGTATGGTTACAAGTCCAGCATTTGCAGATCACGCAACTGCAAGTGTTAGCGCTCCGCAAGGCACCTCTGTTCCAGGATGTGAAACAACAAACGAATGTTTCATTCCATATGAGGTAACAGTAGATGTTGTCGGTGTAGTAACATGGTCAAATGATGACTCTGCAGCTCACACCGTTACTGCTGGAAGTGCAGCAGATGGACCATCTGGTGTCTTTGACAGCAGCTTGTTTATGGCAGGAACAACTTTCTCACATGAGTTTGAAGCAGAAGGTGAATTTCCATACTTTTGTATGGTTCACCCATGGATGGAAGGAATTGTAACTGTTCAAGCAGATGAAGGACCAGAACCTGGTGATGGAACAATAATTGTTGGAGCTCCTTCAGAAGATGAAACAACGGTTTCAGGAATTTCAGATGATGGTAATTTACGTGCAGAAATCACTGCAAGTAATCCTGCTTCAGATGAAGTAATGTCTCTTGAAATAAAATTCAGAGATTCAACTGGATCTGTGCAAAAACATGCAAACTATGATCTTATAGCAACACAGAATGGTCAAGAAGTTCTTTCTGTTATGGGAGCACATGAGCATGAGGGAGTTGGAATGCATTCAACTGCACCATTAGATTCATCTGATAAAGTTGACATCAAAGTAACTGTACTTGGCTTTGGACTTCCAGGTGAGGAAGATAATTGGAGTGGACCAAAGGGAGAAATTTTGATGTTCAATGTAGTCCCTGAATTTGGAGCAATTACAATAGTTGTAATGTTCATAGCAATAACAGCTGTTGTGTTAATGTCTTCCAAATACACTAGAGTAATGCCAAAATTATAACCTCTTTTTTATTTTTCATTATCTTGGTTCGATAATTTTTCTCAAAAGGCTATTATTTTGATTCTTTGTAGGAAACATGATAAAAAATGTACTGCCCTAAATGTAAAAAAAATACAGCGTTTTATGAAATCGATGATGGTCCTGATGTTGATGATGATAAATTAACATATTTTTCTTACAATTGTGAGGTATGTAATTTGCATTTAGATGGGAATAATAATAATTGGTATGATGGTGAAGATGTATCTTGTTACCTTCATGTTGATCATGTGACCCCATACATGACTTCTGAGGAATATGATGAGATTAAAAAAAACAATTCAAATCTAAACTAGATCCTTTTTTTCATAATTAATTTTAAAAAATTTTAGTGAGGCAAATATTTAGCTAAAGCTATTTAGCTGTGCCTATTTTTCCTCATGTATTTATAATATAACGGGGTTATTTTTTTCATGACAACTGAAAATCTTGACATGGATTATTCAAAATATGATTTTAAAGACTCAACTGACATGTATGTACATCTCAGTAAAAAAGGCCTTTCAAAGGATACTGTAATTGCGATCAGTAAAATGAAAGATGAGCCACAATGGATGCTTGATTTTAGATTAAGATCTTATGAAATTTTTATGAAAAAACCAATGCCTACTTGGGGTGGAAATCTTAGTGTAATTGATTTTCAAAATATATTCTATTATGCAAAAGCAACTGAAAAAACTGAGAAGAACTGGGATGACGTACCAGCAGATGTAAAAGCTACCTTTGATAAACTCGGTATTCCAGAAGCTGAAAAGAAATTCCTAGCCGGCGTTGGTGCACAATATGAGTCAGAAGTTGTTTATCATAGTTTAAGAGAAGATTTAGCAAAACAAGGAGTTTTGTTTTTAGATACAGATGCTGCACTAAAAGAACAACCAGAAATTTTCAAAAAATATTTCGGTAAG
>JAUWQG010000135.1 GCA_030611185.1 Nitrososphaerota archaeon | reverse complement strand
CCGTCTAGTTTCATTTCTTTTTTAATTATAAATTCAAATTAATTTGTAGCTATGCTTTCTTGATTTTTTATTCCCTAATCCCTACTAGACAAATGTTTTTCTTCAGATTTTGACCTTTTACCTGTCTGGAATCGTGCAAATTATGTTAAATTTTCTCCAAAAGCAACAATGTCTGTATATCTAGGAATGTTTAGTTGGGTGTGTCTAAAATTATTTAGATTTACTCTCAATTTTTGGCTTATTGTTAATTTCTTGTTCACTATTAGCCTTGACGGGTTCAATTAAGGATTTTTTAATTAATGGAGCTCGCTCTTTTAGAATCTGATTAAATTCCTTCATATCATCTAACCCAGGGGTTTGTTGTTGGTTTTGATAGGCTTGCAAAAATCCAGAATATACACAACCCGTAATAATTCCAAATGCAGTATCAGAAACAGATTCGATTTCAGGAACGTAATTTTCTGCAATTTGTCTGTATGACTGAGACTCGCTGATGTAATAATCAATTAAACTATCTATGAATTCTCTATTTTCTTTTGATATTACCATTGCTTTACCTCCTTTTTTGTTTATTTAACTATCCTAAGTAAATTGTTATTTATTCATGAAATATGCATTTGTTGTTGTGGAAATTAGATTTAGATGAAGAGTATTTCAGAATTTATGATTCAAATAAACTAGTGGCTGGATATTTTGATCCTGACTATGGTGATATTCATCCAAAAGAAAACTCTGAAGAGATTATTTCTCAAATGTTAAAAAATAACGATAAGATAATTGGGGGATTTATTATGGTGCCAATGATAAAATTTGGATTGTTTGATACCGATTTAGAAACTGATATTGATACTGTAGAGACTCAAGTTACTTCTGTTCTAGAAAGATTGGGTAGGTGGAAAGAATTTTTTTCCAAAAATAATCTCAAAATTCATTATGTTAGAATATCTCATACAGATCAAGATATGCTTACTGTTACATTCCCTTTCAAATTTTCAAAACCAACACCACTTGATAAAAAAGAAATGATTACAGAGATTACACCTACCTTGGATGTGTTGCAGAAATTAAATTTGTTATAATTCGGTTTGAATATCTAGTGATTCCAATATATGCCGAAACTGAGGTTGCCAATAAAACCAATGATCCAAAAGGAAACTCTGGAACTGCGGCATATTCTTCTGATTCTGCCATTATAGTATAATCCGTAACTTCTGAAATTTGGTTTTTGTCTAGCACAGACACAACAAAGAATGTCTCATCCTCTGAACTCAAATAATCCGGTTCTGGGTGTATTCTAGAAACTGCTGCAACATTTCCATTCTTATCATAAAGAGTAACAATTACTGCAACAGTGTTTGCCGTGATTTCTCCATTGTTTTCTACATTTCCTGAAATAATTAGATTATTGTGACTATCTCGTGACAATTCAGAAGATGTAATGCTAATCACTTGCCCCTTGGGTTCGCTAATCGAGTAGTCCAAATCCAATGAATATGATTTGATTTGTTCTGGTTTGATGTCTGTAAAAATAAAGTCAAATGGACCTGTCATTTCTGGCATTATTGTGTTAACCAGAGTTCTGGTTTCTTTGACAGTGACTACATTTTTGTTTTCATCATAAAGGGTTACAAAAACAATTACCTGGTTTAACGGTGATTTTAAATTATTTTGAATTTCTCCTACAACGTGAAAAGCACCATCATCTCCTGTGTAGTGCTGATCATTTTGGATAGTTACTTCGGCAAAGGCAACTGGGATTGTAAATGAGAGTATAACTAGGAAAATAAAAAATTTTTTCACATTTTTTGAAACTTTTGATCTTTAAAGAAGTTTATGGTGTTTTTTATACGAATTTTTATTTAGGAGAATAGGATTTACATCACGTCATTCTTCTACGATGAACAAACCTATCATTCCCGCATCTGCATGGCTTACAACGTGGCAGTGAAATAACCATATTGCTGGCTTGTCTGGGGTAACAATAAATGATTCAAGTGTTCCTTGTACTAGTGGGACTGTAGTTCCCTGAATGTTTGTTCCCCTTTGAACTGCAGAAGATGTCATCTTTAATCCATGTAGGTGAAATGAATGTATTACATCTCCAAGGTTTACGACATGAAATTCAACAGTTTCTCCAACCTTAGCCTTGAACACAGGCATAGTGTAATTGAATTGTGCTGCAACTCCTTCCATTCCCTGCTCTTCGAATATTTCAGCTAGTGCTTGCTCACCCCCTGGCATTCCCTTTCCATTCATGATAAAGTATGGTGTTGGGCCTGGGGCAGTTCTCTCTACATCAAAACCAATCTCGCTCATTACGATAACCACATCTCTATCGACATAGTTTCGTGGTGGATCTCTCTCGACTAAAATTACACCGTATAATCCCTGTAAGATATGGTCCTTGATTCCATGCCCTTCAGATGATGCATGATCATGGAAGAAGGTTGTTCCCGCAGTATCCATGTTATACTCATATGTCCACTCTCCGCCCGGAGGAATCATTGAACCTGCACCTATTCCTGTAAGGGTATTGACTGGTGAACCATCATGCTTCATGTCATAGTCTGTAAAGTGTGCATGAAAGCTGTGGGTTAGATTGTGATTATTTATGACTCTGACTTTAAGTAATTCCCCCTGATTTGCATGGAGAGTTGGTGCAGGAACAGTTCCATTGAATGTCCATGCATGCCATATTGCATTATCTGATACTTGAATATCTGTGGCTTCAATTACGAGAGTATATTCACGAACTTTTTGTTCTTCTGCTTCGGCTATCTGAGTGTGGATTTCTTCAGATACTTGTTGGGTTTGAGAATTTTGGTCTGGCAAAAATTGATTATCATTTATCATTACTACTGCTAATATTGCAATTAAAATTGGAACTGCTACTAATCCATATTTTACATCCATAAATTTTTTACGAAAAATGTTCAATTAAACTTGGGCTCTTTTCTTAAGGTTAGTAATGAGGGATTGATTATTATTGTATCAAGGTAAAAATGACAACGTCATAAATTTTAAGATCATTTTTCAGTCCAACATCTACTATATGTTAACAAACAATGGATAATTTTAAACAAAGATATTCCATAATATCTTATTCTCAAATAATAAAATGA
>JAUWQG010000157.1 GCA_030611185.1 Nitrososphaerota archaeon | reverse complement strand
AATATTTTAACAAAATTCAATCCAATACTAATAAGAAATAAGATAAGATGTTTTGATTTTCTAAATGTGAAAATCATCTAAAATAAAAAAGCGCCGGGAGGGAGATTTGAACTCCCGTTCCCTTGCGAGAACGCGCTTTATGGTTAATTATTTCCAGGCGCGCGCCCTACCAGGCTAGGCGACCCCGGCATTTGTCATTAGACAAAATTAATCGGCAAAAATTGATTATATATTATGTTACTAGAGATTCGAAAGATTACTTCCAAATGGTAATGGTGGTAAATTTTTCAACTTTTTTGTCTTCGGGATCGAATCCTTTAGAATGAATCTTGTATAGCCCTTCAAGTGCAACATCGCCATCATTTTTAATTTGATCCCAAACAAATTCAATTTTCTCTTTAGGCCCTAGTGAATATGACTCTAAATTAGCATCTTGAAAAGTTTTAGGAGTAAACATCAACATCCCAGATAATCCGGTTATTCGAAGTCCGTAAGAGGAATCTGAAAAAGTCAATGGAACTGTTCCAGAATTTATAATGCTTATTTTAATTTCCTCTCCTTTTTTAAAATCAAATTTTTCAGTCACTATAGAAATAGATGAACCCTCCACAAATTCCAATTGACTTGTATTTTTTACATCAATCAAATATAGTCCGAAAACAAGTCCTGCAATCAAACCAACGGCCGTAAATATGATTAACGTTTTAGAGGACAAGTATTAACGATTTTTTTAATTTATTTTTAATCTTTTGGGACATGTCTTGTTCTCCATTTTTTTGGGTATGTATTAGGAGACATGATAATCCTCCTAGTTTCAAAAGCATATCCTTTGGTAGCATCTTTGATTTCTTCTTCTGACATAAGAGATTCTGCCAATGCTACTACCTCCCCTTTTTGAGTGTAGACTCCTACAACATCTCCTTTTTTGAGATTTGGACTAATTTTTAAAATTCCAGGAATCGCAAGTTGAGCTCCATGACACATCGCATCTACTGCAGAATCACGGATGACTATCGATTTGATTTCACTAAATGCATATTCAACAGGCTTTATCATGTCCTTTAGTTTACTTTCATCTTTTTTTTCTTCCCATAGAGAAAAGGCATGTGCTAATTCATGTAGTGTTACCAATCCATCAGATTCCCGAAATTGATCAACTCTGGTTCGTCTAAGCTCAATCATTGTAGCCCCAGGGCCTAAAAATTCTCCAATATCATAGTATAATTTTCTAATATAAGTTCCAGATTCACATAGTATTCGTGTTAAAAGAAGTCTTTCCTTTTGCTCAAGTACTTCTAATTCATGAATGGTTCTAATTCTTGTTTGCCTAACAACTGCAGAACGTTGAGGAGGTTTTTGAAAAATTGCACCCGTAAACAATTTGATTGTGTTTTCTAATTTTTCTTTAGAAGGTAAAGAATGAATTCGTCCAAGTGCATGATATTCTTTTGGACCATAAAGTAAAACGCCCAAGGCTTTTGTTGCCTCTCCTAGACCAAGTGGAAGAACACCTGATACTTGAGGATCAAGTGTTCCGCTATGACCAATCTTTGGAATTTTAAGTAGTCGTTTTGTCCATGCTACAGTTTCATGACTTGTAGGTCCTGGAGGCTTGTCTAAAATTATCAAACCGTAATTTAGTAATTGCTCAATGGTTCGTTTATCATAATAAGTTCCATATGCATCATCGGTTAAATCCTGGTCAATTTCAACCAGATTTTCTAATTGTTTTAATGTCAAAGAAGAGCCCTCACAGTTTCTTTGGATACTTCGATTACTTGTTCTGCACTGAGATTGTCAGTGTTGATTATCTTATTAAAAACAGAGATATCTTCTCCAAAATCAAAATCGTACAATTTTTTGTAAAGTGCCTTGTTTTTATCATAGCGTTCTTTTGTTACCTCAAATGCTTCTTTTGAACTCATATTGTCACGATTTTGCATTCTTTTTGAACTGCTGTCATGAGAAGCATCCAACCATATTTTTATTCCATTATCAACCAACCAAGGAAGAGTGTAACTGGTGATCACCATTCCTCCTTTCTTGAAAAGATCAATTAGTTTTTCATCTACTTTTTTATCAAATTCGGAATTTGTTTCTCTTTGTTCAAGAAATTTCATTCCATCTTCAGTATCCCACCAATCATTACCATCTACTTCAAATCCTTGTTCTTTTGCCAATTCTTTTAAGACATCACCGCCACTAAGATAAATTAAATTGAATTCATTTGCTAGTCCTTTTGCTACAGTAGTTTTCCCAACAGCAGGAGGACCAGAAATTACGATTGATTTTGTCAAACTCCCATTGTAGTTTTGGTTAGTTTCATTATGATTCCACTAAATGCTATTGACGAAAGGAAATACCACGCCCATAAGTACAAGGCATTTTCCTTCTCAAAGCAAACATGTTCTACATCGGCTGCTTGTGCAGCAGTACATGTTAACGTGAAAAAGTCACCAGGAATAACATTAAGAGGGATTGGAGACATAGCAACAGTGTAAGAAAATAGCTGCGGCAATACCAAATAAAAAATCAAAATTAACGGTACAAATGTAATCATCATTGGCCTCATGTTCATTTGCATCATTTCCATCGACATTTTGTTCATGTATGAGGATTTTTTGTTTAATTGTTCCGTCTTTGCTTGGTCTTTTGCTCTCATTGCAGCCATCCTTTCTTTTTGCCAACCTCGAGTTTCTTTCATTATTCGTTTAAGTTTGACTTGATCTATCATTTTCTTTCTTACAGCAGCATTAAACAAATTCAACAGTAT
>JAUWQG010000062.1 GCA_030611185.1 Nitrososphaerota archaeon | reverse complement strand
GCTTCTTTGTCCTAATTTGAAGGGGTTCTGGTGCATGCTCATTTGCAAGTTGAATCATATCTGATCTGTTTTGACAACTTGCAATAAACCCATTTTGTTTAAGGCTTGATTTAACTAAATCAGAGCGTTTTATTTTTTTAATTGAGTCTTGAATGATTTGATTTACAGATTATGCTAATTTTTCTGAATTGGTTATTAAAAAACAAAATGTATCCTTACTGTGTTCTGATTGTGAAATCAAATCCAACGCGACAAATTGCGGGTTTGCCGAATTATCAGCAATAATTCCTAATTCGGTAGGTCCTGCAAGCATATCAATTGCCGTTTTATCACTAATCAATGATTTTGCGATGGTGACAAAAGCTCCACCAGGCCCAACAATTTTATCAACCTTTGGTATAGATTTTGTTCCAAAAGATAATGCAGCTATTGCTTGAGCGCCACCAACTTTGTAAATTTCATTTGCTCCGCAAATATTTGCAGCTACAATAGTTAGTGGATCTATTTTTCCATCAGAATTTGGAGGAGAAACAACAACTATTTTTTTTACACCCGCAACCTTAGCAGGAATTACTGACATTATTACAGAACTAGGGTATTTTGCAAGACCACCTGGAATATAGCAACCTGTACTTTGTAATGGTACAAATCTTTTTGAAATCATTATCCCATCAGTATTTATTTTTTTATTTTTTAAAATAGATTTTACAATAGATTCAGTTTTTTCTAATCTACTTTTAGCTAGTTTAATTGCAGTTACTTCTTGTTTTGAAACTTTTTTGTAAGCATTGTTTAATTCATTTTTAGATACACGAAATGAAGTTAGTTTTGCACCACTGAATTTTTTTTCATATTTTTTTAGGGCTAAATCACCATTGTTTTGAACTTTTTTGAGTATAGATTCCACTATTTGCTTGTTTTTTTGAGGCTGTTTTGGAATTATTTTAGATGCAAAACTTTCAACATTAGTAACTCGAAGTATTTTCATCAATTCTCTTCATCACGTTTAATCTCCTCAAGTTCCAATATTTGTCGTGGTTCATGAACCACAAGTCCTTGTGCAATTTTTCTTAACTTGGGAATTAGTTTGTGAAATTCTTCTTTTCTTATTACCGTGTTTACCCCGAACCATCCATCCTCACTTAGTGGACTAACTGTGGGTCTTTTCAGAGAAGGCATCTGAGTAAGTAGTTTTTTGAGATTTTTTTCCTCTACATTTAGGTAAATGTGCAAGTATTTTCTTCCTTGTACTGCTCCTCGTATTAAAGTCACAATATCAAAGATTTTTTCACGTTTTTTTGGATCTTTGAGAGACTTTTTGTTTACAATCAAATGAGCAGTAGAGGTCAAGACTTCATCTACAATTTTTAGTTTATTTTGTTTCAAAGTCGTGCCTGTTTCAGTAACATCCATTATTGCATCAACGTCTTCTGGTGGTTTTGCCTCAGTTGCCCCAAATGATAAATGAATTTGGACATTTTTGTTGGTACCCAATCTAACCCAAGGAGTTACTATCAATGGTTCTTTTGAACCATAATACTTTTGATAGGATTTACATTGTTTGAGGAACTTTGCTGCAGTTGTTAAATATTCTGAAGAAATACGTAGTGTTTTTTTCTTTTTTGCATAATCTGCAATCATTGAATCAAGATTTTTGTAAGAATACTTGTCTGGAAAGGCAATAACTAATCTAATTTTTCCATATTCTAAATCTAGAATTGATTCAACATCAGCTTTTGTTTCTCCTACCCAATCTTTTCCAGTAATTCCTACATCATACAATCCTTCAGATACTAAAGTGGGGATTTCTTGTGGCCTGAGCATTTTTACAATAATATTTGGATCATCTAAAAATACACGATATGTTCTACTTTTTCTATTAACTTTGGTCCAGGATTTTTCAAGAAGTTTAAAAGTTGCTTCTTCAAGACTGCCTTTTGGTATTGCAAATTTTACCTGAGACATCGTTAATTTTTTTACAATTTCGCCATATAATAGGATTTTAAATTTTCTTTACCAATTCTTTTGCTTTATCTAAAGAAATATTATTTTCTTCAATCATTTTTTGAACAATTTTATCAATTTGTTCATTTTTAGCTCCAGCAGCTGCTGCTAAATTTCTAGCATGCAATCTCATATGTCCCTTTTGAATTCCTTCTGTAGATAATGCTCTAATTGCGCTATAGTTTTGTGCCAATCCAGTAGCAGTCATAATAGATGCAAGTTCTTGAGCAGAAGAAACGCCAAGAATTTTGTTACATACCTTTGCAATAGGATGAACATTAGCAATGCCACCTACAATTCCAACTGACAAAGGCAATTCCAATGATCCAACTAGATTTCCATTTTCATCCTTAGACCATTTACTAAGAGAACGATATTGGCCAGACCTTGCAGCATAAGCATTAGCCGCAGCCTCAATTGCACGACTGTCCTGCCCAGTAGCATTAGCAACTGCAATGGTTCCATTCATAATTCCCTTATTGTGCGTGACTGCTCTGAAAACATCGTTATCTGCAAATTGATATGCCAAAATAATATTATCAACCACATCCTCTCCTCCAACTGCCTCTTTTTGAAAAACTGCTTTTGCTGTTGCAATTCTTCTAGTAGAATAATTTGATAAAATTCGAAGAAGTGCTTTTCCTCCAGTAATTTTTTCTAATAATGGAGATACTGCTTCACACATCGTATTTGTGATATTAGCTCCCATTGCATCTCCTACGTCAATTAAAAGCTCAACTATGAGCATTTTTCCTGCAGGAGTATCAATTTCTTTACATGTTACTTCTTTTGCACCTTTCCCCAATTTTGGTAATGTGTTACTTTTTGAATTTGCAATTTCTAGAATTTCATTTGAAGATTTTTTGATATTTTCTATGGATGCAGAAATATCTACATTTAACATTTGAATTTGTCCAACACTGTATGATTCACCAGCATCAACCTCAAACCCACCTAAAACTCTGGCAATTTTTGCACCTTTTGATGCTGCAGCAATTACTGATGGCTCCTCAATAACCATCGGGATTACGTAATCTTTGCCATTAATTTTGAAGTTTGTTGCAATTCCTAATGGCAAAGAAAAAGTACCAATGGCATTTTCTACCATCTTGTCTGCTTTTTCAAAGGAAATCCCTCCATCAGTATTTTCTAATAATTTTATTTCTTCATCAGATAAATTTGAGAAAGTTTTAACAATCTCTAATCTTTCTTTTCTAGATTTTTCAAAAAATTTTGAAATAGAGGAATCTTTCATTTTATTTTAATATCCTCATTAGTTTATCATCCATTCTATCTGGAAAACCTTTTCCATCAGTATTTGAAGTAAGAACATAAAGACTGCCATCAGGTCCTTGTATAACATCACGAATACGTCCCACTCCACTGAGAATGCTCTTTTGAGATTTTAGACCCTCCTCAGGGTCTAACTGGTAAAGATTCAAGGCTCTCAGAGAGGTCATTACAAAAGAGTGCTCAAGTTGGATGGTATCTCCAGAATAAAAAAGAATCCCTCCAGGTTCTATTCCGGGATCATAACACATTACTGCTCCTTCAAATTTCTCATTTCCTAAACATTCTTGCTCAGGCCAACCATAGTTTTTACCTGCTTTAATTAGATTGATTTCATCGTTTTTGTCAGGACCTAAGTCTATGACATACATGTTACCTGTCTTATCCCAAGTCATTCCTTGAGGATTTCTAAATCCAAGAGAGTATATTGGGGAATCAGTATATGGATTATCTTTAGGAATAGTACCATCGTCATTTAATCTTAAAATTTTACCAGACAATGAATCAAGATCTTGTGGAAGATGAGAAGAATCAGATACAGTACCCGTTCCAACATATAATTTTCCATCAGGACCAAATTTTAAAAATCCACCATTAGTAAATACAGAACCTGGAATTTTATCAAAAATTGTAATCGCATCTTTTAATTTGTTATTGGATTCTGTAATTCTCAGAATCTTATTCCATAAGACCTTGTCTTCTTCATATGTTAAAAAAACATAGAGAAAGTGATTATTTTCAAAGTTAGGATGTATTGTAATCCCCAATAAACCTCCATCAAAAACATCTGCAGGGCGTAATGTAGCCAAAGGCTCAACTAATAATTCATTGTTGAAAACTACTCTAATTCTCCCATCTTTTTCCGTAACAAAAATTCTATCACCAGCAAACGCAATTGATCTTGGGTTTTCAAGATTTTCTGCCAAAATTTCAACAGAATTATTTCCTAGTTCATCAGATGGAAGTTCAGGAAGTGGAATAGGATCATCGGGTGATGTCAAGACAACAATTGAAAATATTATCGCTCCCACAATACCTGCAATCCTTAATCTCTTATCCATAAGAATTAATTTTTCCAAATCCTATTAATTACTTTCAAAAATTTGATAACGCGTATATACGGCGCATAATCAATTCGAATTAGCGGGGTGGGGAAGTCAGACTAATTAGGGCTAAGTCATCCCGGCGGGCTCATAACCCGCAAATCAGTAGTTCAAATCTACTCCCCGCTACTTAATTCTCATATACAGAAAACCACAAAACAGATTCATTAAATTGGGATTTTTTATTTATTTTTCCTAGTCGAGTTAAAGGTCTACTAAGATGTCTGTGAGCAGAAACTTCAGGAAGGTAAAGTTGTTTTTTGATTTTTCGTGGAATTTCCAAATTAATTTTGTTTTTTGAAATTTTTCGACATTTTATGCATTGATATCCTTGATTTTGACCTTTTGATTTCATGGTTTTATTGCAATTTGTGCATATTGGATTTGATTTTATTATATTTTTTTTAAGATCAAGTACATCAATAAATTCAAGATTTAAAATCCTAGGATGAGTTTTAGAGGCTTTTCTTATTCCTCCTCCTACGCATATCCTATCTCCCTTGATAAGACCTAACACAATGGAGGATATTCCTGTTGGTTTGTATACTGCACATCTTAATTCGTCTCCATTACAATTAATTGAAAAAAATACATGTCCGCCTTTTTCTATTTTAGGATCACATGAAACAATTCCAGTTATTGTTCCTGATGCGTACGGTTTTAAAGTAGTTTTTGTAAGAGTATTTTTCAAGTGATCACCAGTTCCTTGATTAGATTTGAAAATCATATGACCTTCTAATTTTTCCTCAGTTTCCAAAATTTTTGTGGCTTTCAACAATGAATCGACTTTTTCACCCCTAATTCCATAAAATACAGGATCAGGACCGTGTGGAGTAATCAAGACTTTAGATTTTTTATCATCAAAACTATTGAAGGTATAAGGAAATGTCTTTTGTTGCATAGTCTTTACACTTTGAGAAGAAATTTTTCTTTCTTTTCCGAATTTGGAAGGTTTTCTATAGCTTAGTAATTCTAGAGTATGATCATCGAAGTGATAGCCTATTGCTCCAATAGCTCCTACAAGTCCTTGTCCATTTCCTTTGAAAAAAATTTCAAGATTATTTTTTGACGCGAATTTTTTTGCTTGATTTCTATTAATCAATTGCCACAATGCTAATTTGCTAAAATCAGTAAAATGTGTGGGAACAGTCTTGTTTTCATAAAAAACTAACCCAGGATTTGCTCCGTTTTTAGTATCAGAATATTTGGAAACAAAATTTTTAATTCTATTTTTAATTTTAGTGGGATTTTTTGTTTTAATTTTAAGAGATACTGCTCCATTACCGCGGGTTTTCCAAGGAATGTTTTGATTAAATCTAATTAATCGTGGAAAATCTAGAAATTCTGAATTTTCTTTT
>JAUWQG010000142.1 GCA_030611185.1 Nitrososphaerota archaeon | reverse complement strand
GATTTGAATTTCATTTTGAATTTCAGAGATTTTTTTATCAAGTTTTTTGTAGAATACTAAATGTTTATGAAAAGAATCTTCGGATCTATCTTCTTCCTTTTCATCCACATTTTTTTATAATTTGAAACAGAGTTAAAAGTTTGTTTAATCTGATTTTTTTCTTATATTTGAGATTTCCTCAAATAAAAAATGAAGGTAAAATAAAAAATAACTCAAACTAGAGTTTAAAAATTAAAAATAATATCAAACGATTATCATTCAAATTTTAATTTGAATAAACTATCTAATTCCCCAATATTCAAAAATGGGGTTAAAACATGATTTTTGTTGTTTTTTAAGCATGGTTAGGCTCGATTTTTCAATAAAAAACAATTTGTAATCATACCTTTGTCAACCCTCCACTACACGAAAGCATAAAATCAATTAAACAGGATTCAAAATCATACAAATTGACTCTAGCATACATTGATAAAAAATACATTAAAAAAAACTCTATCGAGAAAAGAGATTATCAGGTAAATCTTGCCAATCAAGCAATGAAGGATAATTGTAT
Source organism: Nitrososphaerota archaeon (assembly GCA_030611185.1). Classification (GTDB taxonomy): domain Archaea; phylum Thermoproteota; class Nitrososphaeria; order Nitrososphaerales; family Nitrosopumilaceae; genus Nitrosomaritimum. The sequence goes on along the minus strand of JAUWQG010000142.1, from coordinate 2,474 downwards.
CGTAGTCTTACCAACAGGATTAGGTAAAACGGCAATTGCGTTACAAGTAATTTCAGAATATATTTCAAAGGGTAAGGGAGTACTCTTTTTAGCACCAACAAGAGTACTTGTTAACCAACATTTTGAATTTTTAAAGCAAAATCTAACAATTGAAGATATATCATTGATAACAGGAGAAGATACAATTCAAAAAAGAACAAAACTTTGGAATACTAGTGTAATTTGTGCAACTCCAGAAATTGCTAAAAATGACTTCGATAGACAAATCGTTTCTCCAGAACAATTCGGTCTTGTAATATTTGATGAGGTTCACCGAACTGTAGGAGACTATGCTTATTCAGGTATAGCTGAAAGGATTGGAAATTCTGATGTCAGAATTCTTGGAATGACTGCAACGCTGCCAAGTGAAAGAGAAAAGGCCACAGAAATTATCACCAGATTAAAAATAGATTCTGTTGCAGAAAGAACAGAAGATAGTGAAGATGTTAAACCCTATACACAGGAAACTAATACAGAGTGGATAACAGTTGAACTCACTCCAGAAATGAAAGCCATTCAAACTTTATTGAAATTAGCTTTAGATGAACGATATGATACCTTGAAAAAAAATGGACTTCAATTAAATGGACAGCAATCATTATCTGCCCTTCTTAGAGTCAGACAGTTTGTCCTTCGGCAAAATAGGAGATGTGCCAAACCACTATTCACAGCAATTAGAATTCACTATGCCCTAAACATGTTTGAGGCACATGGAATAACACCATTTTTAAAATTCTGTGAGCGGGCTCAAGCAAAAAAAGGTGTAGGTGTGAGAGAGTTATTTGAAGTTGATCCAAACTTTACTCGAGCAGTACATCTTGCCAAAGTTGAGCAATCAAAGGGAATGGAGCATCCCAAGATAGACAAATTGGGAGAAATACTTCAAACAATTTCTGGAAAGGCACTCATATTTTCAAGCTACAGAGATTCAGTAGATATTATCTACAAAAAGTTAAACGAGATGGGGATTTCAGCTGGGATTTTAATTGGAAAGGCAGGAGAAGCAGGATTAAAGCAAAAAAAGCAGATAGAAACTGTTCAGAAATTCAGAGACGGTGAGTTTAAGGTACTAGTTGCAACAAGAGTTGGAGAAGAAGGGCTAGACATCTCCGAGGTAAACCAAGTTATTTTTTATGATAATATCCCAAGCTCAATTCGCTTTATTCAGAGAAGAGGCAGAACTGGAAGAAAAGACACTGGAAAACTCATCGTGTTAATGGCAAAAGATACCATAGATGAGACATACTATTGGATAGGTAAGAGAAAGATGACAGCTGCAAAATCCATGGGAGAAAAGATGACACAGACATTACAAAAAAACAAATCTCAAAAAAAAGGTCTAGATGCATTCATTTAGAATTTAATTCTTTTTTGATGCTATCAAGCAATATTTGCTTTCTTTGAATGGTTTTGTTTTTCATTCCAGATTCTAAATGGTGAATATTGCTATTTTTTCCTTGAAGCAAGTTATCAAGCCTTACATCATACTGACTAGATAGAAATTGATCTAGATCACCGTCATTCATTTGAAATTCATGATTGTTTAGAGTATCTTTTGCTAATTTAGCAACAGAGTTATCCAAATAATTTAGAATTTCATCTAGTGTTTTTTCAGTTAGAACCATAAATTATCCTAGTCTTTTGATAATATGGTATCCAAAGTCGGATTTTATAGGCTCAGATATCTGGCCAATTTGTAATTTGAAGGCAGCATCTTCAAATGGTTTTACCATCTTCCCTTTTGTAAAGTAGCCCAAACTGCCATCTCTTTTTGCACTTCCAGAATCCGTAGAAAGATCTTTTGCAAGTTTTCCAAATTTTTCGCCATTTTTGATTCTATCCAGTATTGCCAAGGCCTCACTTTGTTTTTCAACAAGAATATGTGAACATTTTATCTTATTCGACAATACCATTTTTTCTTTATCCCTTGTCTTAATTGTTTTTGTAGGGACTGAACTGAAAGTTTGGTTCCCTTTAATGGATTTGAAATTATTGAAAATACGGAATTTGAATTAAACAACTAGGTTTTTACAACATTTCTTTGAACCTCGGAGATTCTTCTTATGTTCATATTATGCCTATCTTTTGATTTTGTTCAAAATGAACAAAACAGAAAATGTGTGTATTATTCATAACATACCTGAGTTTAACATCATTTTTTTTCTAAATTTTTTACAGTGTTTGAAATTAAAGATGTAAAAAAGAAATTAAGAATCGGAATTGTTCCTGTTATCACCACATTATTTCTACTATCCATTGGAATTGGGGGTGACCAACAAACCCTTGCCTATGGAGCAATAATAGATGAAAAAAAAGAGTATATCGACTTTCAAAAATATACAGGAAATAGATTACTTGTTTTTAATGACACTCAGGTAGATTACTGCATTACAGATAACCAAGAGAATCCAATATTCAATGAAATTGCAAAAGAT
>JAUWQG010000095.1 GCA_030611185.1 Nitrososphaerota archaeon | reverse complement strand
AACTCATTTCTTGATTCATACTAGAACCCATCATTGGTCGATGAACAGATTCCATCCATCCAGGATGTTCTTGAAAAGAAATCATCATCTGATCATGTTTTTTCATATGCTCAATCATCTCTTCTCTTAATTCTAGATTTGTTGTCATTGGCCCCATAATGTTTGCCAAAGACTTTGGGTTTTCTTTAAGTTGTAAAACCATATCAGATATTGATTGTTGTATTATTTTTGGGTCATTTTTCATCATCGTATACCAATGACTCATTAATTGTGGTTCAACAACCATGCCACCCATAAGGTGAGTCATCATTTCTGGACGCTTCATCAATTGTGATGAATCAAATTTTCCATAACCTCTATCAATTAGTTTCAAATATGTTGTAGATGAGACACATGCAGGAGAGCCATTAGTTTTTTGCAATAGAATAAGACCATCTTTGCATGTTAAGATGTCAGGATCAGGTAATTGTTTCCACTGTTGTCTTGGAGAAAAAATTAAGTTTTCTTGTGAAAATGAGTTTTCAAATAAAAAAGGAGAAAAGGAAATAAACAGAATAAGAATAAATACAAATGAGAAATTTTTATTATTCATATACACTTTAAGATTATTTTTTGTTTAAATATTATTCGTAGAAATTCAAATTATACAACAGAACGTTCCACAAGTTTTCCATATCCCAATTTCCCAATTACTTCAAAGTTTTCAGCAACTAGCTGTCCCCTTACAATTGTTTTTACAGGCCATCCTTTCAACTTCATTCCCTCATAAACAATATAATCTGAAAACCCCCCAAACAAATCTGAAGAAACTGTGTTTTCTTTTTTCAAATCGATCATTGTAATATCAGCATCAGAATCTTTATCCAAAGTTCCTTTTTTTGGATACATTCCAAAAATTCGTGCAGCATTTAGGCTCGTAAATCGGACAAATTGTTCAATGGATATTTTGCCCTTGTTTACACCCTCACTTAGTAAAATGGGAAGGGCAGTGCCAATCCCAGGAAATCCTGCCAATGCATCCCACACATCTTCTCCTCCTAATTTCAATTTTATTTGGTTAGCAACATGATCTGTTCCAACGGTATCAATTTTGTTATTTGTTAATGCATTCCAAACTGCTTGGTTATCCTTTTGTGTTCTAATAGGAGGCATTACTTTGGCAAGATATCCTTGCTGTTTTTCATATGATAATGTAAGATAATGAGGACATGTTTCAACAAAAATTTTTGTGCCTTGTTCTCTTTCGTTTTTAATTTGTTGTAATGCTCTTTCTGATCCAATATGAACAAAATAAATTGTGCAGTCATAATCCCGTCCATACTTGCAAACAGTTTTGATTGCTTTTGCTTCAAATTCAGGTGATCTACTTTCAGACCATGCAGAAAGGCCATCACGATTTTTTTCTTTTGCAGTTTTAATTCCACATGCACAAGATTCGTAATCTTCTGCATGAACCAAAACAGGACACCCTAGAGAAGCTGCATTTCTTACAGTTTCTTCAACAATTTGATCATTGACATCAACTGTAACAGATTCCAATTCTGATGTATATGGTGGCATATCCATATAGACATGACCTACATCGCCTCCAAGATTCATGTAAATTTTAAATGATGTAATTCCTTTTTCAACGCAATAGTTCATTTCACTAATTTGTTGTTTTGAAAAAATTGATGCATGAATTGCATAATCAATATGATGATTTTTTGATGAAGCATTTAGTTGATCTTGTAAAGAAGACTGGAAAGAATTTCCCAAACGTAACATTCTCATCATGGTGGTAATTCCACCAATAGCTGCAGCATGCGATTCTGTTTTTGCTGCCTTGTCAATTGAGGAATATACTCCATAGTGTACATGAGTATCAATTGGTCCAGGAATAGAAATCAGTCCACTTCCGTTAATTTTTTGGTCACAGGAAGGTAAATCATGCGTAAATCCAACAATTTTTCCATCATCGATAACGATATTTTTGTCAATAATTCCCCGAGGTAAAATTACATGAGAATCAGTAATTACAGTATCAAAGGTCATCTGTTTTTTTTTATCATGCAGTCTATTATGCGTTAAGGTAAAGCCTTAGAAAATGATAAAAAATTGATGATAGTAATCAGACTATTTTTTTGAAAAATAAAGATTAATTTTTTATTTGGTTAATTTTTGCTATCACAACTTTCTTTTCAGGAGCTGGAAGATAGATAAAAAATGATGTTCCCTTTCCAATTTCACTTTCAAGCCAAATCTTTCCTTTAAGTCCTTCAGTAATTCCCTTACAAATAACGAGACCTAAACCTGTACCTCCATGTTTTCTTGTTGCAGATGTATCAATTTGGTAGAACTTTTTGAAAATGTTTGATTGTTTTTCTTTTGGAATACCAGGTCCATTATCAGTAACAGAAAAAATTAAATTATTTTCCTTTATTTTTGCTTCAACAGATATTTTTCCCTCTTTTGAAGGAACAAAGTCTACTGAATTACGTATCAAATTGTCTAAAACTTGCCTTAATCTTTGTTTGTCGGAATTTAAATCCAAATTTTTAGGGCATTTTACGGTAAAGTCAATATTTTTATTTTTCATAAGATGTTTACTATTTTCTTTTAATTCATCCATAAATTCATCAAGACTGAAATCAGTAATTAAAAAGTTCATCTTCTTCATATCTAATTTTTGAACATCAAGTAAATCACTGATTAAACGCTCTAACAATGTAGCATTAGATTCAATCTTACTGATAAAATCAATTTGATCATTATTTAGTGTCCCAAAAGTATCCACATCTTTTAGCATTTCACAATAACCCATGATTGGAACAAGCGGCGTATTTAGCTCATGAGTCATCATGGATGAAAACTCTTCTTTTTGAAGTTCTGATTCTTGTACATTTGTCAATGCTTCCGATAATTTTTCCTCTAAGATTTTTTGGGTTGTAATATCTGTAAGAATTGCAATAAATTGTTCAGGCTTACCATCATCGCCTAATAGAGGGGAAATTGTGGCTTTTGACCAATAAAAAGTTCCATCCTTTGCTTTATTTTTGATATCTCCCTTCCATGCTTTTCCGTCAAGAAGGATTTCCCACATATTTTTGAAAAATTCTTTATTATGATAGTAAGAATTGACAATCCTAGGATTTTCTCCTAAAAGTTCTTCTCTTGAGAATTTTGATACTTTACAAAAATCATCATTTACATAAACAATAGAACCTTCAGTATCTGTAATTAAGACATTTGCAGATTTATCTAAAGCTTCTTTGAAGTTTGATAAATCCTCTTGTTGTTTTTTAATTAGATTCATATTTTCTGTAAGGGCTCTGTTAGAATCTTCTAATTTTCTAGTTTGAACTTTTACTAAACCCTTCAGGTTGTCTTGTGTTGATTTTACATATTGAAGCAGTTTTTCAAATCCATTTGTAAGTTGATCTAACTCATTATTGGATGAATCTGATTTTTTATCCAGTTTAACATTAAAATTGCCTTTACGAATTTCGTTCATGGATGTACTTAATTTCTTAATTGGATTGGAGATTGTTCTTGAAAAAAAGATTGCAAACAAAACAATTCCTACTAGCAATAATGAAAATACCGTTAATAGCTTAAATTGTAAATCATAGATGGGTGAAAATACATCTTCTAATTCGATTTCGCCTACTATACACAAGTTCTCATCTCCAAGTAATTTCATAAGACCAAGAACTTCGTATCCATCTTTGTTGATGTATTGTTCAGAAATTAATTGTCCTGCAAAACATCTATCAATTAACCTATATTCTGAATTCCAATTTTGGGTAGAGTATTTTACATTAGAATCACTTGTGATTTGACGAGATACGTTATCAACCAAAAATATTTCCTGGTTATTTTCCAAGCCATCGCTTAAGTTTGCTGGCTCAATTGCATTAAGTGAGGTTTGTAATGAAATAACACCAAATCTATTACCATTCGAATCTATAAGGTCGTTTGAAAAAGTTACATAGTTCTGGCTTAGGATTTGATTTTTCTGAAATCCTATAAAATAAGGCTGGTTTTGACCAATTTGTTCAGAAAATTCATCAGGTATTTTATGACCAATCAATTGTCTCTGGGTACTAGCAAGTATATTTCCATCAAGATCTGAGAAATAAATGGAATTAATAGAAGATCTTGAATCAACCTCACCAAAATTATCTAGAGAATTTGATCTTGTTTCGACAAGCATAGAATCGATTTGGATTTGAATTTTATCTAATGTAGAAGGATCTTTTATTCTATCTGAATTAAGTTGTAAAGGCAAAAATGTTGAGGCAAATAATTTGGCCTGTACTTGTCTTGTGTCCAAATAGTGTTCAATATCAGCAATTTTTGAAATTAAAGAAGAATTAAGAGCTGATTCTTTTTGAGTAAGCAAATCATCAGATATTTCAGTAACACTGATTCCCTCTAAAATAATTATTGGAGTTAATGCAATACATAAAAAAAGAATTACAAGTTTGTTGTTTAAATTCATTT